>JBKOWI010000084.1:0-4513 GCA_046724315.1 Pseudomonadota bacterium
GGGACGTGGCGAGACCATCGACACTCCCTGCCCGTCCTGCAACGGCGCTGGCCGCGTCACGCGCGAACGCACCCTGTCCGTTACAATTCCCATCGGTGTCGAAGACGGCACGCGCATCAGGCTCGCGGGTGAGGGCGAGGCCGGAATTCGCGGCGGGCCGCCGGGTGACCTCTACATCTTCCTCTCGATCAAGCCGCACGAGTTCTTCCAGCGTGACGGCGCCGATCTGTTCTGTCGCGTGCCGATCGCGATGACCACGGCGACGCTTGGGGGGCAGATCGAGGTGCCGACCATCGACGGCGGCAGGACGCGAGTAAAAATCCCGGAAGGAACGGAAAGCGGCAAGCAGTTCCGGCTTAAGGCTAAGGGCATGCCGGTGCTACGCTCGAAGCAGCAAGGCGACCTTTACATCCAGGTCGAGGTCGAGACGCCGAAGAACCTGTCGCGCAAGCAGCGCGATCTCCTGAAGGCGTTCGAGGAAGCCTCAAACCCCGACACAAGCCCGGCATCGAGCGGCTTCTTTGCGCGGGTCAAAGAATTCTTCGAAGGCATCCGCGAGTAGCTCCTACCGTTGCCCTCCGTCTTTGACCTAGAGTGGCGGGCATCTGCGCGTAGGAGCAAAGGGGGACGAGATGCGGCTCCTGTTCTTTGCCGGCAGCACGCGAGAGGGGTCTTACAACAAGAAGCTCGCGCAGCTTGGCCGCCACATTGCCGAAGCCAATGGCATCGAGGCGGTGTTTGTGGATCTCAAGGACTACCCAATGCCGCTCTATAACGGCGACCTCGAAGCCAAGGAGGGGCCGCCGGAGAAGGCGCGGGAGTTCAAAGCGCTGCTCGGCGAGTATCAGGGCGTGTTCATTGCGAGCCCCGAATACAACTCCTCGGTCGCGCCACTGCTCAAGAACACGCTCGACTGGGTGACGCGGGTCAGGGCAAAGGGCGAAACGGGGTTAGAAGTCTACAAGTCGCGCGTGTTCGCAATTTCAGGGGCCTCGCCCGGCTATTACGGCGCGATGCGGAGCCTGCTTCATCTTCGCCAGATACTCGAGATTGGCATCGGCGCGCCGGTGATCCCGCAGCAGATCGCGTTGCCGCGCGCGATGGATGCCTTCGATACCGATGGAAGCCTCAAGGACAAAGGACAGCAGGAACTATGCAAGACCGTAGTCGAAGCACTGGCCATCGCGGCAAAGAAGTTCGCGGCGTGACGCTTCCTCGCGACCGTCTCATCGTCGCGCTCGATGTGCCGGGCGTGGAAGACGCAAAGGCTTTCATCGACAAGCTCGGCGATAGCGTCGGCGTGTACAAGATCGGCCTCGAGCTCCTGTTCTCTGGTGGGTTTGCGCTCATCCATGAGCTCGCTCAAGCGGGACGCCCGGTATTTGTCGATGCGAAGCTGCTCGATATCGAGGCGACCGTGGAGCGGGCCACCGCAGCCATCGCGCGAAGCGGCGCCGCATTCCTCACCGTGCACGCGATGGACCGGAAAACGATCGCGGCTGCCGCGCGCGGCCGGGGCGACGCACCGCTCAAGCTTCTCGGCGTGACGGTGCTCACCAATCTGTCGCGCGCCGATCTCGCCGAGCACGGCATCGACGAGGCGCCGCTCGCGGTGGTGCAGCGCCGGGCTATGATGGCGCGGGATGGCGGGTTCGACGGAATCATCGCCTCTGCGCAAGAGGCGCGCGCCTTGCGCGAGCGGTTGCGGCAGTCTCTGATCGTGACGCCGGGCATCCGGCAGGCCGGCGAGGACACCCAAGACCAGACACGCGTCATGACGCCGGCGGCCGCCATTAAGGCAGGCGCCGATTATCTCGTGGTGGGACGGCCTATCACACAGGCGCCGGACCCGCGTGAGGCAGCCGAAGCGATTGTCGAGGAGATCGCCTCAGCGCTCGGCTAGCTTAGCGAGCTTCGCGTCGATGAGTGGCGCGAGCCGATCTGCGCCACCTTCAATCAGCACCTGCTTTGTCCGCGATTTGCCGCCTTGCGCCACCTTCACCGATGACGACGGTACCTCGAGCCACGTCGCGACCCAGGCGCTCCAACGCCACGTTGGCTCGGCCTTGCTCAGGCAGCGCCCGCACCCGCGCCTTGAGCACAGTCTCCCCGCCAAAATCCTCGACACCGGAAATCTCGTCGCGCGCTGATTTCGGTGTGAGCCGCACCGGCAGAATCACGCCGTCCTTCGTGTGACGAAGCTTGAGCTCGCTCAAACGGCAGACGGAGCGAACAAGGGCAGGATCCAGCCGAGCAGAACCACGTCCCGGATGAACAGCAGGAAGAGGATCAGGATCACCGGCGAGATATCGATGCCGCCGAGATTAGGAAGCACGCTCCGGATTGGCCGAAGCGCGGGATCGGTGATGCGGTAGAGCGTGTCCGCCACCGAATAGACGAAGCGGTTCTGGGTGTTGACCACATTGAAGGCGATCAACCAGCTCAGGATCGCACCGGCGATCACCACCCAGATATAGAGGTCGATGACGAGAACGATGAATCCGATCAGGGGTACCATTAAAGACCTCCTCGCGATTGGCCGGTCCATGTAGCGGAGAGGCGGCAATCAGGGCAAGAGGAGGAAAGACCAAGCGTGGGCTCGCTTGACAGGTTGGAAGGCCGATCCCTAAATGCCTCGCTTCTGGGGCCGTAGCTCAGTTGGGAGAGCGCAGCAATCGCACTGCTGAGGTCAGGGGTTCGATCCCCCTCGGCTCCACCAAAAATTCAAGGTGTTAGCTGAAAAGATAAAAGGCGCTCAATTTCGTGTCAGCGTTGTGTCAGCAAGCGGCGAGAAAAGAAAAGGCCCGCAGCAGCGTGCCTGAGCGGTCCAAATCCTAGCGCGTTCAGGAACTCTCTCGCTGGATGTCTTCCCTGATGCTGTGAAGCACGCGAAAAGCGCGTAGGTCCTGTGGCCTTGTTCCCCGGACTTGGAAGAACTGGCGAAGCAAGTTCAGCTTGTACATGAACTCAGCGCAGTTCGTTGCCTTCAGCGCGAGGGCCTCAGCCTCAAGTTCCTCTGGGCTTAGTTTCAGTATGCGGACTTCATCCGTGATATTGATCGCGTCGGTCATCGGAACCTCCAACAGGGTTTCGGTGGCAAGTGCCCCGGCCGAGTGAAAAACGCCGCCCGGCCGGGGCGCGCTAACGTTGCGCCAAGACGTGGCCGAAGTCGACTAATGTGTGGCTTGAGACGGAAGTAAGCGGACGCTTGATCCCGGGAAGACGATGGACGGCTAAAGAAGCTAACACCAGGGCGGAGCTCGAAGCGCTTCTCATGCAGGAAGTGAAGAAGATCACCGAGTGCGGAAATGTTGAGGGCTTTGCTATCACGCGTCCATTAGGTCGGCCTTGGGACATCGCAATTGTGGGAGAGGGGCCTCACGTTAAACCTGAGTGTTGGAAGAAAATGCGCCAGATCGCTCACCGACTGTCTGAGCAATATGATCTATCAGAGGCGTAGCCCTCGCCCAGATCGAACGCCGCCGAGCTGAGGCTGATTCAGCCGAGGTAAGAATTTGGTAGCGCCCTGAGAAAACAGAAAAGCCCGGCAGCCGTTGCCGGGCTTCCCTCCGAACTTTCCCCCGTCTACGTCTTCGCGCGAAATCTGATGGCTACATAAATGGCCAACCGTGGCGGGACTGGGGCGACAAGACGACACAGAACAATTGTCTGTGAGCGTTGCCGAAACGACACGTCCGGGAGTTACAATATTGTCGTGGTGGGCTTCCCTCCCCGCCACTGGTTTCCCCCCGCAAAACGGAAGCCCGAAGCCCCGGTGTTCCCCCCGTCGCCGGGGCTTCCCCTTTCTGATTGGCGTTTTCCCCAATCGAGGCGATCCTGAAGCCCCAAATTCCCGAAAGCTCATGCGGTGCTGTCAGGGAACCGCGTGAAGAGAGGGCGGCTCACGCGCCGCCCTGTGGCCTCGATCAGCCCGTCTCGACGTATCGCCTGAGCCCGTCAAGCATGGAGAGGATGGCGGTGTCCATCGGGTATTCGTAATTGCCCTCGGCCCTCTCGTTCCAGATGACCTCGATAGCCGCCTGAGCGTCATCCTTCGTCAGTACCGGCACGCCGGGATCGTCGGGTAGCTCACCATAGGATTGAGCTTGCGTCTGCCAGCGACGAACGAGCTTGGCGAGGCTTTCGGCTGCACGCTGTGGTATTTTGAATTCCGGTCATCGCTTTCCTCCCTGGATTGGCGGTGGCAAGCGCCTCGGCCGGGCCCGCACATCCCAGCCGGGGCGCGCTTTAATACTGGCGTGCGTTGGCCGAGGGCAGCAACGGAAATCGGTTCGAGGCGGTAAAGCCACAACTGAATCGCAAGTAAAGCGAGGCTTGAGCGGCGCTCGCTTCGGCGGGCGCCCTTTTTGCGATAACTGCGCCAGTGCAATGAGGGAGTTGTGGATGGTCGTCAGGAGCAGCACAGACGAATTTGAGCGTGATGGGGTGAAGGCGGTCCGCGAGAACGTCAAATCGGGCCACTACGGTGAGCCCAAGAAGCAGCAAGCTCTCA
>JBKOWI010000199.1:0-11222 GCA_046724315.1 Pseudomonadota bacterium
TCTTTGCGGCGCCCCCGAGGAAATTGTCATGGTGCGATTGACGCTACGCCTGCTGCTCGCTTGCTTTGGCCTCCTTCTGCCGCTCGCCGGCAATGCCGCAGGGCTGTCGATTTATTTGCGGAACTACTACACCGAATATCAGGTGGTTAAGGACTGCATAGACCGCGAACAACTGTCGGCTGAAGACGCAGCCAAGGCCAAGGACGCCATTGCAAAGATCGAGGCCTACTACATGCAGCGCGATGCCTCGATCAATAAGGACAAGCTGGTGAAGCAGGCCGTGTCCAACAAGAACCAGGCCTTCAAGATGATGAAAGAGACGTCGAAGATCGATGCGCGGGAGTTCTGCCGCGGGTCTTTGAACGATCTCGTCAGCAAGGTTCACGACATCGAGGCCAACGCCTCTCCCAAGAAGAGCGGCTCCTAAGCCTCTTTTCGGTGCCGATTCAACTCTATCTCTGCTTCCTCTCTCCTGTGAGATCAGGGTGGCCGAAGGCCGCCTCTCGGGCTAATTTTGCCGGATCACGAGGGTAGGGGATGCGCGGGGCCTATTTCATCGCCACTCTTCTATGCGCGGCGGGTGGGTTGGCGGTTCTTCCGGCTTATGGCGAGGACCAGTCCACTTCGGCCGTTACGCAGCCGGCGGCAGCGAAGGACTCCGTTGTTGCGCTCATTCGCACGAAACTTGCCGACCCCGCCTTGCGCAAGGGCGCCGACCCAGCCGACCTGGCCGCGCTCGAGGCCGTCTACAAGGCGAGGACTGGCGGTCCGTTATGGATGACGGATATGGGTTTCTCGGCGAAGGGGGAACGGGCTCTGTCCGAGATCTCGGAGGCCGACGATTGGGGCCTCGATGCATCGGCCTTTGATCTGCCTTCAGGGAACGACCTGCCGGCGGGCCCTGAGGGTGCCGCGATAGCCGAACTCAAGCTCGATCTCGCCATCTTGAAATATGCGCGCTTCGCCCGCGGCGGGCGGCTCACTCCGCTTGACATAGACGACAAGCTCGACCAGGCGCCGCCGCTGCGCGACCCGAACCGGGTCCTCTCCGAGATTGCCGCCTCCGACGCGCCGGACAGCTACCTTCAGTCGCTTCACCCCAAGCACGAGCAGTTCGCCCGGCTGCGGCTAGCGCTGCTCAAGGCCCGCGGCAAGGATACGGACGGGATGCCGGATGACGCTGACGCCAAGCCCGCGAGCGATAACGACATCAAGCGCATCATCATCAACATGATGCGCTGGCGCTGGCTGCCGGAGGATCTCGGCAGCGTCTATGTGTGGAACAACTCTCCTGAGTTCATGCTCTACGTCGTCAAGGGCAGCAAAACGATCTATGCCGACAAGACTCTGGTCGGCACGAGCAAATATGCGACGCCTGTGTTCGACGCCGACATGACGAGCATCATCTTCAATCCGGATTGGATAGCGCCCGAGACGGTGCTCGTCGAGAATCTGCTGCTGCCGCTCCGCGACGGCAATTACTCGATCCTCAAGGTGCACAAATTGTCGGTGAGCTACAACGGCAAGCCTGTCGACCCTAGAAGCATCGATTGGGGCCGCGTGAACATCAAAGCTTTCACCTTCACCCAGAAGAGCGGCCCCGACAATGTGCTCGGCAAGGTGAAATTCTGGTTCCCTAACCCGCACACTGTCTACATGCACGACACGCTCGCCTACCGGAAGAAATATTTCGGCAAGCCGGTGCGCGCTATCGGACATGATTGCGTGCGCATCGAAAAGCCGGAAGATTTTGCCGCCGTGCTTCTCGCCGAAGGCAAAGGCTGGTCGGCAGATCAGGTTAAGGAGCAGTGGGACAACGGCGTCAACAGCGCCGTCACGCTCGACCGGCCGATCCCGGTTCACATGACTTATTTTACAGTGGTGGTCGACGAGAACGGCAGGGTCTCGACCTTCGCCGACCTTTACGGCTTCGACCGCAAGGTGGCGAACGCGCTGTTTGGCAACACCAACGGCTTTCCGCCCCCGCCTCCCGACACGAGCGGCCCGCGCGAAGAGGAGGCCAACACCTCGCCGTCAAGCACCAGCCAGCGGGCCACAAGTCATAACGACATTGCCGGCTCGCTCGGCTCATTTCTCGGCGATTAGCGTCTTTGGTAAGGCGCAGGAGATCAATTATGGCGCGTTCGGGGAGAAGTTGATGCGTTCGACGATTGCATTCTTCGCGCCGCTACTTGCGGTCCTCGCCGTCTCGCCTTTGCGCGCCGATCCGGTGAACTGATCTGCCACAAGCAACACGGCCATGGTGATCACCGGCGACATCGTGGTCGACGACTACACCCTCACTTTCGCCAATGGGAAAAGCCTGGCTATTGAGCCTTATGAGGCGGGCCGCGTTGGGGACTGGTCAGGGTCAGGCAAAAGTGTGGCTGGGCGATGTCTTCACGGCCGATTCGTCGGCCAATCTCAAGCTGCTTAACGGCAACAAGCTGTGTGCGACGCCCGTAACCTATGTGGTCATCTGGTCGCCGGGCGAGGGTGAGCTCGGCATAAATGTCTATTCAGGTTCAAAGGCCCCAACCGGCACCGGCGATCTGTGTGCCTCTTATTTCTATCAAACTCCCTAGCCAAGCATTGCCCCTCGGCCCCGTGCACGAAAGCCAAAGCTAGGCAGTGCTCCAATAGGGCTTTGCCTTCAGGCGCTCCTGCCACGCGCCGATATTCGCGTATCCGCTCGTGTCGAATTTGAGAATGGCTGGAGCGGTATCGAGCCGCGGCCCGATCAGGAAATCGACGATGGTGAGCGGCCCCACGACATAGTCGCGACCTTCGAGCTGCTTGTCGAGCACGGGAAGGTACCGCTCGATCCGCCGATGCGCATCGGCAACGATGCCGGGGTCGTTGCCCGGCTGATTGAACACCTTGGGCTTGATCAGCACCTCCCAGGCGAGCGTGTCGATCGCAGCTTCCGGTCCGCCGATCCACCAGCACATCCATTGGTCGACGAGCGCCTGAGTCTTGGCATCTCCCCCGCAAAGCGCTCGGTCGGGATGTTTGGCAGCAAGATATTTGAGGATTGCGGGCGACTCCCACAGCACGAAGCCGTCCTCCTCCAGCGTCGGCACGCGCCCATTGGGGTTTTTGGCAAGATACTCCGGCGTGCGGGTCTCGCCGGTGCGGGGATCGCGCGTGACCTTGTTGAGCGGAATATTCAGCTCCGCCGCGAGCAGACGCACTTTCCGCGCGTGAGGTGAAAGATGAATGTCATAAAGCGTGATAGTCATGGCGAGCGACCATACACCCGAGAGATGCGGCGAGACCATGATGAGGGAACGCTGGCAGCCGCGGCAGTCCAAATTCAGCCGCGAATCTTGAGCATATCTCCGCTCCACGGGAGCTCCCGAACTCGGTATGCAAACGGCAAAGAGGCTGCTATCCCGTTTAGGCCTTGCGTCCAACGGGGGGCGCAATTTGGCCTTCTCCCACGGCTAGGATCGGCGAAGTCGCTCCGGCGTGAGGGGCTCAAGGCGACAACACCATGATCAAGCGTTTTCTTATTGCCGCAGTCATCGTCGGCCTGTTTCTGGGCGGGGTCGCCTATTTCAACCTCGTCTTCAAGCCGAAGATGATCGGCGAGTTCATGGCCAAGATGGTGCCGCCGCCGGCCACGGTCACAGCGGAGTCGGCCAAGACCGAGCGCTGGATCGACAAGGTCCGCGCCATCGGCACGCTAGCCGCCATCGAGGGTGTCGATGTGGCGCCGCAGCTCGGCGGGATGGTTACGGAATATTTCTTCGATAGCGGGATGGACGTCGAGAAGGGCGCGAAGCTGGTCAAGCTCGACACCTCGGTCGAGGAGGCTGACCTTGCCGACAAGAAGGCTACGCTGCAGCAGACTCTTCTTGACTATGATCGCCAGTCGAAGCTCGTAAAGACCAGCGTGGTCTCGCAATCGACGCTCGACCAGACCATCGCCAAACGCGATTCAGCGGCCGCCTCCGTGCAACATGTCGAAGCGATCATCACGCAGAAGACGATAACCGCGCCATTCGCTGGCAGGCTCGGCCTGCGCCATGTGGAGAAGGGACAATATGTGTCCCCGGGCCAGGCGCTGGTGTGGCTGCAATCTCTCGATCCGATCTGGGTCGATTTCCCAGTACCCGAGGTGAGCGTCGGCAAGTTCACTAAAAGCTCCACGATCGAACTGACGGCGGATGCATATCCCGGTCAGCTGTTCAAGGGCGAGGTCGAGTCCTTTGATGCCAAGCTGAGCTCCGATGCGCGCATGCTGATGGTGCGCGCGCGCGTGCCCAATCCGGATCGCAAGCTCTTGCCCGGCATGTTCGCCAATGTTGCGGTGCTGGCAGGCAGCGCGAAGGAGTTCGTGACCGTGCCGCGCACCGCCGTCACCTACGGGCTTTACGGCGACACCGTTTGGGTCGTTAAGGAGAGCACGCCGGAGCCCGCGCCGTCTCCAACTCCGACTGCGGCGGCCGAGCCGGTCGTGACGCCCGCAGCCGCCGATGCGGCTCCTACCGGCGCTATCCCGGCCGAGCCTAAGCTTAATGTCGAGCGCCGTTTTGTGCGCGTCGGGCCGACCGAGGGCGACAGGGTCGCCATCCTCGAAGGCATCGCCGCAGGAGAGCAGGTGGTGAGCAGCGGCCAGCTCAAATTGCAGCCGGGCGCCACCATCAAGGTCGACAATTCGGGCGCGCTAAAAGCTCCGGCTGAGCTGCCGAAGCAGTAAACCTATGCGCTTCACCGACATTTTCATCAAGCGACCTGTGCTGGCGACGGTCGTCAGCCTGCTCATTCTCTTGGTTGGCGCGCAGGCGGGCTTCAAGTTGCCCATCCGTCAATATCCCGAGCTGTCGAATACGACGATCACCATCACCACGACCTACCCGGGCGCCAATGCCGATTTGATCCAGGGCTTCATCACCGTTCCGATCCAGCAGCAGGTGGCAAGCGCCGAAGGCATCGACACGCTCACAGCCTCGTCGACTCAGAATGTGAGCACGGTCACGCTCAACCTGAAGCTCGACGCAGATCCCGACCGCGCCATGACCGACGTCTTGTCGAAGGTGGCGCAGGTCAAGAGCATCCTACCGCGCGAGGCCAACGACTCCGTCGTCACCAAGCAGACGGGGGAGGGGTACGCGCTGATGTACCTCTCATTCAACTCCAAGGTGATGACCGCCTCCCAGATCACCGATTATCTCACGCGGGTGGTGCAGCCCAAGCTGCAGACCGTGAACGGCGTGGCCAACGCGCAGATTCTTGGCGGCCAGGTCTTCGCCATGCGCATCTGGCTTGATCCTGACCGCATGGCGAAGCTCGGCGTCACCCCGCTCGACGTGCGTACCGCGCTCGCCAACAACAACTTCACCTCGGCCCCAGGCCAGGTGAAGGGCGATTTCGTGCAGACCAATATCGACGCCAAGACCTCGCTGGAGACACCGGAATCATTCGCGAAACTTGTGGTGCTTGCACGCGGGGACTCGCTGGTCAGGCTTGGCGACATCGCCGAGATCGAGCTTGGGCCGCAGAGTGCCGACTCCTCCTCGGCGTTCGACGGGCTCAAGGCCGTGTTCATCGGCGTCTACGCCACGCCGACGGCGAATCCGCTCACCGTCATCACCGACGTCCGCAAGATCTTTCCGGAAATCCAGAAGGAGCTTCCGCCCGGGCTTGAGGCGGCCATAGCCTACGATGCGACCAATTTTATCCGGGCCTCCATTTGGGAGGTGGTGAAGACCTTGGCAGAGGCCGCGGTCATCGTGATCGTGGTGATCTTCCTGTTCCTTGGCAATCTCCGCTCGACCATCATCCCGATCGTCACGATCCCGCTGTCGCTGATCGGCGTGCTCGCGCTCCTATTGGCGCTCGGCTACTCGATCAACTTGATGACGCTGCTCGCGCTCGTGCTCGCCATCGGGCTCGTGGTGGACGACGCCATCGTGGTGGTCGAGAACATCCACCGCCACATCGAGCACGGCATGCGGCCGCTCGATGCGGCGCTGATCGGCGCGCGCGAGATTCTCTATCCGATCATCGCCATGACCATCACCCTCGCCGCGGTCTATGCGCCGATCGCCTTTGTCTCGGGACTGACCGGCACGCTGTTCCGCGAGTTCGCGCTGACGCTCGCCGGCGCAGTGATCGTGTCCGGCGTCATTGCCATCACGCTGTCGCCGATGATGTGCTCAAAGCTGTTCAAGGCTGAGAGCGAGCACGACCAGGGCTGGCTCACCCGGCGTCTCGACAGGATGTTCGAGGGACTTAAGCGGCGTTATCAGCGGCGGCTTGGCCGCACGCTCAATTACCGGCCGGTGACGTTGCTCGTTCTCGCCGGCGTAATGGCTGCGACCGGCCTTCTTTATATGACCACCCAGCGAGAGCTTGCGCCCGAGGAGGACCAGGGCATCCTGTTCACCCTGGTGAAGACGCCGCAATACGCGAATCTCGACTATCTCGAGGAGTCCACCCAGCAGCTCAATCAGATCTTCAGCGCGGTGCCTGAGAAGGAGCACGTATTCGCCATCAACGGCATGGGCGATGTTCACCAAGGCTTCGCGGGCGTCCTGCTCAAGCCGTGGGGCGAGCGTGTGCGGAATCACAAAGCAGTGCTGCAGGACCTTCAGCCCAAGATCGCGAGCATCGCGCCGGCGCTCGCGCTCTCCTTCTCGCCGCCGCCACTGCCGGGCTCAATCGGCGGGCCGCCGGTTCAATTCGTGATCACCACGACGCACGACTTCCGCCAGCTCGCCGATGTGCTGGCCGACGTCGAGAAGGCGGCACGCGAGAGCGGCATGTTCATCTTCTCGGATTCAGACCTCAGATTCGAGACGCCGCAGATCGAATTCCACATCGACCATGACAAGGCGAACCGCCTCGGCATCACCATGGCCGACATCGGCAATTCGCTGGCGACCCTGCTCGGCGGCAACTACATCAACCTGTTCGACCTTTACGGCCGGAGCTATCAGGTCATCCCGCAGGTGCCGCGCGAATATCGACTGAGCGAGGATTGGCTCACGCGCTATCAGATCCGCACCAGCGCCGGAACGCTCGTGCCGCTGTCGAACGTGGCGACGGTGAACAAGGTGGTGCAGCCGAACTCGCTCACCAATTTCCAGCAACTCAATTCGGCGACGCTGTCGGCCGTGCCGTTCCCAGGCCGGACGGTGGGCGAGGCGATCGACTTCCTCAAGAAGAAGGCCGAGAGCTTTCCCGAAGGCTTCACCTACGACTTCCAGGGCGAAAGCCGGCAGTTCGTGCAAGAAGGCAACACGCTTGTCTACACCTTCATCTTCGCGCTGATAGTGATCTTCCTGGTCCTTGCCGCCCAATATGAGAGCTTCCGCGATCCTCTGATCATTCTGATTGCGCTACCATGCTCGATGTTCGGCGCACTCATCCCGCTCAATGCCGGGCTTGCCTCGATCAACATCTATACGCAGATCGGCCTAGTCACCCTGATCGGGCTAATCTCAAAGCACGGCATCCTGATGGTGGATTTCGCCAACAAACTCCAGGAGCAGCCGGGCTATAGCCGGCGCGAGGCAATCGAGCACGCCGCCGCCATCAGACTCCGTCCCATTCTGATGACGACAGCCGCTATGGTGGTGGCCATGGTGCCGCTCCTGATCGCTAAGGGTGCCGGCGCTGCGAGCCGCTTCGATATCGGGCTCGTGATTGCGGCCGGAATGACCATCGGGACGATGTTCACCCTGTTCGTCACTCCTGCGGTTTACACCTACCTTGCCCGTGACCATCAGAAGGCGAAGGCCCGCGCCGAAGCTCGCGGGGAACCCATCATCGTCCATGCTGCCTCTCCTGTCGATCGGGCCGAGCCGCCCGTCGAGACCCTGGTAGAAGCCGACGAGGAGGCTAAGGCTGGTATGTTGTTCGCTGGAGAGCCCGAGCCGACACCCGAGGCTTCCGAGAGCCCTGCGGTCCCCGAGCCGCCTCTATTCGCTCCGGTCGCCGTTACGACGGACCAGCATGGTCCTGAGCGCCGGCCCTCGAAGAAGGAGCGGCGGCGGAGGCGGCTGCCGACTGCGGCAGAATAGGCGAGCGTTACCTAACCGCGCCCGGCCAGTTTACTCGCCTCAATCAAGTCTCTAGTAATTCGGGACCATCAGGGCCGGGGACCGTATGTTCTCAAAGCTTCTCATCGCCAACAGGGGCGAGATCGCCTGCCGCATCATCAAGACCGCGCGCCGCCTCGGCATCAAGACAGTCGCGGTCTATTCCGATGCCGACCGCGACGCGTTGCATGTCGATATGGCCGACGAGGCCGTACCGATCGGCCCGGCGCAAGCTGCCCAGTCCTATCTCGACATCGACAAGATCGTGGCCGCGGCCAGAAACACTGGTTCCGAGGCCGTTCATCCGGGCTACGGGTTTCTCTCTGAGAATCCGGCCTTCGCCCAGGCTCTCGACGATGCCGGCATCGTGTTCGTCGGCCCCAACGTCAAGGCCATCGAGGCGATGGGCGACAAGATCGAATCCAAGAAGCTGGCTGCGAAGGCGAAAGTCTCGACCGTCCCCGGCCACCTCGGCGTAATCAAGGATGCCAAGGAAGCGGTGAAGATCGCCGAGGAAATCGGCTATCCGGTGATGGTCAAGGCCTCGGCCGGGGGCGGCGGCAAAGGCATGCGCATCGCCTACAACCGCAAAGAAGTGGAGGAGGGCTTCACCTCGTCCAAGTCGGAAGCACGTTCGAGCTTCGGCGACGATCGCGTTTTCATCGAGAAATATGTCGAGGAGCCGCGCCATATTGAGATCCAAGTGCTCGGCGACAAGCACGGCAACGTCATCCACCTCGGCGAGCGCGAATGCTCAATACAGCGACGGAACCAGAAGGTCATAGAGGAGGCGCCGAGCCCGTTCATCGACGCCAAGACGCGCGCGGCGATGGGTGCTCAGGCGGTATCGCTTGCCAAAGCGGTCGGCTACGATTCGGCGGGGACCGTCGAGTTCATCGTCGACAAGGAGCGCAATTTCTATTTCCTCGAGATGAATACCCGGCTTCAGGTCGAGCATCCCGTCACCGAGCTTGTCACCGGGCTCGACCTCGTCGAGGAGATGCTCAAGGTCGCCGCTGGCGAGAAGCTCTCCATCAAGCAGAAGGATGTGAAGCTGACCGGCTCGGCCATCGAGACCCGCATCTATGCCGAGGATCCGACGCGGAACTTCCTGCCTTCGACCGGGCGGCTGGTGCGCTACAAGCCGCCGCGGCTCGGCACCGAGGACGGCATCACCACGCGGCTCGACTCCGGCGTCGAGGAGGGTGGCGAGATCAGCGTCTATTACGACCCGATGATCGCGAAGCTCATCACCCATGCGCCGAAACGGCTCACCGCGATCGCGCATATGGGCGACGCGCTTGACGCTTTCGCCATCGACGGCTTCCGCCACAACATTCCGTTCCTTGCCGTGCTGATGCGGAACGAGCGGTGGAGGGAAGGGCGGATCTCGACCAAGTTCATCGCCGAGGAGTTTCCCGAGGGTTTCAAGCCGCCAACGCCGGAAGGCGATGTGCGCGACGTTCTGGTTGCCGTCGCGGCATCTATCGACCACCTCTCAAATCAACGCCGCCGCGCCATCACCCAGCAGATGCACGGCGAGCCGGTGCGCTTCGCCGAGACGCGCATCGTCGAGCTTGGCGAGGAGCGCGTGCGCATCACCATGGAAGGCGGGCTTGACGGCCCCCTGACCGTGACGCTCGGAGGCGCGGGAACCGGCGAGAAAAAGCGAAAGATCAACCTCGCGACCGATTGGTGGTTCGGCACTCCGGTATTCGAGGGGATGATCAACTCGAAGCCCGTCGCGGTGCAGGTGCGTACCATCCTCAACGGCTATCACTTGACCTACCAAGGCGTGGAAGTCGCGGCGCGCGTCTTTACCGATCGTGAGACCGAGCTCATGGCGAAGATGCCGCCCAAAGCCAAGCCCGACACGTCCAAGTTTCTGCTCTGCCCGATGCCCGGGCTCGTCGTGTCGCTCAATGTCCGCGAAGGCCAGGAGGTTGCCGCGGGCGACGCGCTCTGCGTCGTCGAGGCGATGAAGATGGAGAATGTGCTCAAGGCCGAGCGCGATGCCAAAGTCGCCAAGGTTCTGGCCAAGCCCGGCGACAGCCTCAATGTCGATGCCGTGATCCTGGAGTTTGCGTAAAGGCGCGTTTCCGCCATGCCCAGTAAAGAGCCGGAAGCAAGGCGAACAGTCACGGTGAAGATCGAAGGCCGGGTGCAGGGCGTCTACTTCCGCGCCTGGACTTACGAAACCGCACAGCAGCTCGGCCTCGACGGCACCGTGCGCAACATGAGCGACGGCAGCGTGGAAGCCGTATTCTCCGGCCCTCCGGATGTGGTCGCCGACATGCTCAAGCGTTGCGAGAAAGGTCCTGCCGACGCACGCGTGACAAAGGTCACGATCACCAAGGAGGGCGGCTTGGTTCCGCCTGGCTTCAACGTGCGCGCGACGGATCGTTGGCGCTGATTATTCCTTTTCCGAACGCCTCGACGAAGGTGGCGCGAAGCGCCCGATCGACCAGAGCCATATCCGTCTCGGCGCCAAGCGCGGCGAGGCTCGTCACGGGACTTGAAAGTCCGCACGGCAGGATGCCGGAGAAGTGCTCCAAGTCGGGCGCGACGTTGAGGCTCACCCCGTGCATCGTGACCCAGTGCCGAACGCGCACGCCGATGCTGGCAATCTTGGCATCGCCGACGAATACACCGATCTGCTCGTCGTGCCGTTCACCCGATACGCCGAGAGCGTCGAGGGCGGTGATCATCCAGTTTTCGAGTGCCTGCACGAAGGCTCTCACGTCACGGTCGCGCCGCGACAGGTCGAGCATGACGTAAGCGACTCTCTGGCCAGGGCCGTGATAGGTGAAGCGGCCGCCGCGGCCCGTCTTGAACACGGGAAAGCGGTCGGGCGCGATTAGCTCGGCAGGATCGGCGCTGATCCCGGCCGTATAGAGCGGAGGATGCTCGAGCAACCAGACGCATTCGGGCGCCTCTCCGCGGGCGATGGCCGAGGCCCTTCTCTCCATCAAAGCCATAGCATGGGGATACGCGACCGGAGCGCCGCTCGTGAGCCATTCGACTGGACCCACCGCCGGGGGACTGGCCTGCCCAACATCTAAGAGATGCTCACTCATGCGATTAGTCTACGCCTGCGAAGATAGCCAAGGCCACCTTGCACGCCCCAGGCAGGTTTGCTAAGGCAGCGGGCCCCCGGCGCTTGCCGCTGGG
>JBKOWI010000085.1:0-7376 GCA_046724315.1 Pseudomonadota bacterium
ATAAGCGCGATGCTGAAACCGCTAAGGGCCTGACGCTTGATGAAGCTAGGCGCATAGCGGCAAACATCGCCAAGCTGCCAAAGCTACTTGCGAGACAGTGATCAGCTTAATAGATCGGATACGCCGTCTATTCCCAAAGTGACGAAATGATCAGCAAGTTTTTAGGCGCAGTGGTAGTTGGCTCTTTGATTTTGCCGGTACCGGCTGACGCTGGTAGTGCCGTTGGCAAGACCAATGCCGGTGGCAAATATGTCCACTACGGTCGCACAAATCCCGGTGGCAAGTGGCTAGAGCTTTGGTACCAGCCGAAAATTGAAACGCGTGCGCTTGTCATGCGTGGGGCCGAGGCGCTCTCGCGCGTCCGCCATCCGGCTTGGGGAATCGTTCCTCCTGCTTATTTTGCGCCTGAGGACAGCGGCAGCCCCGACGCTGTCTCGGATGCCGTGATCAGTCGCGCGGTTGAAGATTGGCATCGTTTCTTTGCGCAGAGTGGGCCCATCGAGATCGGGATAAACTTACCAACGGCCGTTCTGACCGATTCCGAGGCAATTGGGCGATTGTGCAAGCAGCTTCCGAACCACGCCGCCTTTGAGGGGCTTATCGTCGAGGTCAACAGCGCCGAGGTCATACGCAACCTGGACTTGGCAATGCGGGCCGCAAGACAGCTTCGCCTCCACAAGGTTGCCATCGCTATCGATGATGCCGGGCCGGAGTGGCTCTCGCTCACCGACGTTAGCAACTTCCCATTCGTCGAGTTCAAGGTCGGCCGAGAGTTTGTCGCCGGATGTGCCGAGGATCGATTGAAGCAGTCGGTCTGCCGCCGCATGCTCGAGCGCGCCAAATTCTATGGCTCGCGCACGATCGCCGATGGCATCGAGACTTGGTCGGACTTCTTGACGGTGCGGGATCTCGGGTTCGACCTGGTGCAAGGATCTCTATTTGCAAAGCCAATGAGCGCAGAGAAGTTCGCACACACCTGATGGGCCGCACCCCATGCCTCGGCCGGCCCGCCCCTCTCGAGATCGATCGAGCGGCTCAGCATTGCCGGCGGCAGCGCAGAGCCGACCGAAACGGGCGAGCAACCCACGAGGCTTTCCAACAGGGACACTGGCGCTAAATGGCGTTGAGCGCGCGACGCTTCACACCACGATGCGCTCGAAGGCGTCGTGTACCGCGAGAAGCGTCTCCTTCAGCGTCGCTTCGAGCATGTTGAAGTCCGGCATGTCTGAGGCACGCGCAAGCAGGTCCTTGAGCGCGCGCGGAGCCTCCTCCGCCACGAACGGCTTGTCGAGGCAAAGCCTCAGCACCTGCGTGAGCGTGTGGTAGAGCCGCGCGGCGGGGACCAGGACCTCGGCGTCGCCAGGAGCCAGCGCGCCGGCGGCTGAAAGCTTGGTGAGCGCGGCCTCGGTGTTCTGATCGAGCACGTCCGGGTGGGCGCTTGCGTTCACGATCTGCAAAAACTGGGCGATGAATTCGAGATCGATTAAGCCGCCGCGCACCTGCTTCAAATCCCAGATATCGGAGCTTCCCTTTTCCTCGGCGATGCGGACGCGCATGGCCCTGACGTCGGCAGCAACGGCTGCCCGGTCGCGCGGACGCGTCAGAACTCCTTTGATCGTTGCGCTGATAGTCTGCCTCAGCGACTCTGGTCCGGTGATGGCTCTTGCACGGGTCAGAGCAAGATGCTCCCAAGTCCAGGCGGACGCCTTCTGGTATTCGATGAAGCTCGAAAGCTTGGTCGCAACCGGGCCCTGACTCCCTGAAGGCCTGAGCCGCATGTCGACTTGATAAAGCGACCCTTCGGCCGTCTCGGCAGAGAGCGCAGCGATCAGACGTTGGGTGAAGCGAGAGTAATAGAGCGGGCCAGGCAGGCTCTTTGGCCCATCCGACTGGCCATCTTCACTCTCGTAATCGTAGACGATGATGAGGTCGAGGTCTGAGCCCGCGGTCATCTCGAGGCCGCCGAGCTTGCCCATCGCGACCACCGCCGCTTGCCCGCCCTTCATGCGCCCATGCTGCCGTTGCAGCTCAGCCTCGACGCGGCTAGCGAGAGCTTTGATTAGCGTTTCGGCGAGGCCGGCATAGGCCGCTCCCGCTTGGCTCGCCGAAAGCGTGCCGGAGATCACCCGAACGCCAATGAGAAAGCCCTGCTCGCGACCGACGATGCGCGCCCGGTCGAGCGCATCCTGGTAATCGGTGGCCTGAGCCAGCGCATCGGCCACGAGCTCCTTGAGCTGAGCCGGGGTCGGCACAGCACCGAAGAAGCCAGGATCGAGAACGGCATCGAGCAGGCGCGGACGCCGGGCGATGATGCGGGCTAGGCGCGGTGCCGTTCCCACAATGTCGGCGACCAGCCTGAGCAAGCTCGGATTGGCGGCAAGGAGAGAGAAAAGCTGGACCCCCGCGGGCAGCTCGGCGATCACCCGGTCGAAAGTAGCGAGCGCGAGATCGGGATCCGCTGTCCGGCCGAAGGCCTCGAGCAATGAGGGAAGAAACTCGGTAAGCCGCTCGCGCGCCCGGCCACTCCGCGTCGCGACATAGCGGCCTGACTGCCAGGCACGAATGGCCGCGAGAGCGCCGCCAGGATTACGGAAACCGAGCCTCTCGATACTCGCGAGCGCCGCCGGGTCTGACTCGTCGGCCACCACCATGATCGGAGTCGAGCCGACCGGCTCGGGAAGCTTCTCGAACAAGGCGCCGTAATGGGTCTCGACGCGCCTGAAGGCGTCGACCAGCGCATCTCCGAAAGCGTTGGTATCGGCAAAGCCCGAGAGCCGGGCTACACGATCGAGCTCGTTCCGTTCGGCGGGGATGATATGCGTCTGCTGGTCGCCGATCATCTGCAGCCGATTCTCGATGCGGCGGAGGAAGAGATAGACCTCGATCAGCTCGCGGGCCGCTTCGTGCGCGATCCAGCCGCCCATAGCCAGGAATTCCAGTGTTTCGACAGTGCCGCGCGTCCTAAGCTCAGGGTGACGGCCCCCGGCGATGAGCTGCTGGGTCTGCGCGAAGAATTCGATGTCGCGGATCCCGCCCCGTCCAAGTTTGATGTCGTGACCTTCGACAGCGATCGCCCCGTGGCCCTTGAACTCATGCACCCGCCGCTTCATAGCGTGGATGTCGGCGATTGCGGCGTAGTCGAGATACTTTCGCCAGATGAAGGGCGAGAGTTGGCGAAGGAAGTCGTTTCCCGCCTCGGGGTCGCCGGCCGCAACCCGCGCCTTGATAAGCGCCGCTCGCTCCCAGTTCTGGCCGAAGCTCTCGTAGTAGGTGAGGCCCGCGTCGGTCGAGAGCGCGATCTGCGTTGCCCCCGGATCGGGCCGCAAACGGAGATCGGTGCGGAAGACGTAGCCGTCGGGGGTATGCTCCTGAAGCAGCCGCACCAGTTCGCGCGTCAATTTCACGAAAAAGGTCGAGGGCTCGATGTCTGCCCTAAGTCCCGCCCGATCGGCGTCGTAGAAGACGATGATGTCGATGTCGCTCGAATAGTTGAGCTCATGCGCGCCAAGTTTGCCCATGGCGATGACGAAATAGCCGGGGGCATGAGACGAATCCTCAGCAGAAGATGCGACCTGTCCCGTCTCGCGCGCCTTTCGGTACAGAAATGCCGTCGCCTGATCGAGCACGGTATCTGCCGCCTCGCTCAAGGCCTGGAGTGCCGTCTTGGTGGGCCAAATGCCGCCGAGATCGGCAAGACCCACGAGGAGGGAGATCCGCTGCTTGAAGCGGCGCAGCAGCGCCATGACGTCTTTGGCGCTGCCGGCCTCGCCAATGGCGGTCGCGAGCGCCTTCCGCGCCTCGTTCAAATGTTGGTCGGGATCGCGCAGGACGCAGTCGGCGAGATTGGCGGGATCGCGCAGCGCGAGAGAGGCGAGATAAGGCGAGCCTGAGAAAGTTGCCCCGAGAAGCTGCCGGACCTCGGCAACGTCGGTGAGAAGCTTGGCCGCCGCAGCGAGTTCGGGAATGGCAGCGAGAGACTTCGTGAGGGTGTCGAGCGCGTCCTTCCCTCGCGCTTGGTCGAAGGTGAGCGGCGTCTCGGTGATGCGCTCGAAGAACGCCGTCACGCTGGCCTGATCTCTGCTCCCGTGGCCATATGCGCGGCCGCTCCATTGAGTAGCGCCTCGCCCTCGACCGGTAGGGCAAGGACGACACGCAAGCCGGGCTCGTTATCTTCGAGCCTGAGGATCCCACCATGCAGCCTCGCCACGGCGGCGACAAGGCTCAAACCCAACCCGCTGCCGGGCTCAGAGCGGCTCGCTTCGAGCCTGACGAAGCGATCAAGCACCCGTTCACGGTCCGGAACGGGTACGCCAGGGCCTCGATCCGTCACCACAATCTCGGCGATAGGTCCCTTGGCGTGTGCGCTTACCTCGACCTCGGGCCTTGAGCCGTTACCGCTCGACCGTTCAGGTGCTCCGTATTTGAGGGCGTTGTCGATAAGATTGGCGATTGCCTGGCCTAGCAATTGGCGGTCGGCGCGGACGAAGATGGGAGCGTCGGTCTCCGCCCTGAGCTCGATGCCGCGCTCCTCCGCGACAGGCTCATACAGCTCGGCCACGTCGCGCAAGAGCGCCGATACGTCGAGCTTCTCCCGGTTCTCGCCTCCCGCCCCCGCCTCGATGCGAGCAATAGACAGCAGCGCATTGAAGGTCTTGATCAGCCCATCGGCCTCCTCGATGGTTCGCTCCAGAACCTCGCGATAGGCTGCTTCGCCATAGGGCTCGCGCAGCGCCTGCTCGACGCGGTTGCGCAGGCGGTTCAGTGGCGTCTTGAGGTCGTGGGCGATATTGTCTGATACTTCGCGCAAGCCGGCCATGAGCTGCTCGATACGTGCAAGCATCAGATTGAGGCTCTCCGAGAGCCGGTCGAGCTCATCGCCAGAGCCGGTGACGGGGAGACGGCCGGTGAGGTCGCCATCCATGATGGTGCGAGTGGTCTCGGCGAGCGCATCGATCCGCGCCAGCAACTTGCGGCTCACCCAATACCCGCCGCCGATGCCGAACAAAGCCATCACGCCAAGCCCCCACAGCATGGCTGAGCGCACCATGCGCGCGAGCTCGCGTCGGTCTTCGATGTCGCGACCGACGATCAGGCGATAGCCACTCGCTAGGCGAAACACATTGGCGAAGGCGAGTCTCTTTTCGACCCCGCCGGTAGCCGGACGCTGGTAGACGAATTCGACGGGTCCTAGGCTGTTCCACAGCTCAGGCGACACGGCGCTGAGATTGCCAGCGAGCCTCCGGCCTTCGCTATCGGCCACGAGATAGAGGCTGTTGCCGGGCGTTCCGCTGCGCTCGGCCACAATGCGTACCAGCTGATCGAGCCCTCCTGCCCGGTACTGCTCGGCAAGGCCTTTCAGCTCGGCGTCAATTGTCTGGTTGAGCTGCCGCGACAGCAGGACTGTCGTGTTCCAATAAATGTAGACAATCGCCACGATCGCGGCGGCACTGAACAGCGCGAGATAAGTCAGCGAAAGGCGAAAGGTGGTGGTCCGGAAGAGCTTAGTGAGCGCTGTCACGGATGGTGTAGCCGGCGCCTCGGACCGTGTGCAGGAGGGGATTGCCGAAATTCTTGTCGATCTTGGACCGGAGGCGGGAAATGTGGACGTCGATGACATTCGTCTGCGGGTCGAAATGATAATCCCATACGTTCTCGAGCAACATAGTGCGCGTTACCACCTGGCCCGCATGCTTCATCAAATATTCGAGTAGGCGGAACTCGCGCGGCTGCAACATAATCGCTTCGCCCGCGCGCGTCACCTTGTGCGATAGGCGGTCTAGCACGAGGTCGCCTACGGCAAGACGGGTACTGCCCTCCTCCGGGGAGGTGCGCCGCGCCAAGGCCTCGATGCGGGCGAGCAGCTCGCTGAAGGCGTAGGGCTTGGTGAGATAATCGTCACCGCCCGCACGCAGACCTTTGACGCGGTCGTCGACCTCGCCAAGCGCACTCAGGATCAAGGCCGGAGTTCTGACATCCTCGGTGCGGAGCGATTGAATGACCGCAAGCCCATCGCATTTTGGCAGCATGCGGTCGACGATGAGCACATCATAGGCATTGGCTCTGGCGAGATCGAGGCCGGTCTGGCCGTCGCTGGCATGCTCGGCGACGTGACCAGATTCCCTCAGCGCCCGCTTGAGGAAGGTCGCCGTCTCCTGATCGTCCTCGATGACCAGCACGCGCATGTTTGGGAAATCTCCGGGCGATTGGCCTATACGCGACAGGTGAGAACTCACGACAGCCCTGGATGAGAGGCGGGCGGCGCGGCGGGGGAGACCGCGCCGCCCTCCGGCGTTCAGAAGGCGGTTTAAGCCTTCTTCAGGGAAAGCGCCACGAAGCGCGTCTGATCGCCGGACTTAACCTGCATCAGCACCTTGACGTTGTCCTTGTCGGTCTTGGCGCCATCCATGGCCTTCTTGACGCCGGCGGCAACATCTGAGGGCTGCGAGACGGCGACGCCGGCAACCTGAAGGATGACGTCGCCGGGCTTGAGTCCCTTGTCGGCTGCGTCGCTCTGCGGGTCCACCTCGGTGATCACCACGCCCTCATCGCCGGCGCCGGGGAACTTCGCCGCCGGTGCAAGCGACAGGCCGAGGTCCTTCATCTGCTGGCCTGAGGTGTCGGACTTATCCTCCTCGAGAGCTGCGAGCTTCTTGCTGCTTGGGAACGTGCCGAGCTTCATGTCCACGGTGCGTTTCTCGCCATAGCGGACGATGGAAAGTTTGACGTCGGTGTTCGGGTGAAGCTCGGCGATCTTGCGCGCAAGGTCGCGGGAGTCGTCGATCTTCTCGCCGTTCACCTCGACGATGACGTCGCCAGGCTTGAGGTCCTTCTTGGCGGCAGGGCCGTCCTCGGTCACCTTGGTGACCATGGCGCCCTTGGCTTCGGGCAGGCCGATCGACTCGGCGATGTCGTCGCTCACATTCTGGATCACGACGCCAAGCCAGCCGCGGTCAACCGTGCCGGTGGTCTTGAGCTGGCCCACGACTTCTTGGACCAGTGCCGCGGGCACGGCAAAGGCGATACCCACACTGCCCCCGGAGGGAGAGAAGATGGCGGTGTTGACGCCAACCACCTTGCCGTCGAGATCGAACGAGGGACCACCGGAATTGCCGCGGTTCACCGCCGCGTCGATCTGGAGGTAGTCGTAGGGACCGGAGCCGATGTCGCGGTTATGGGCCGAGATGATGCCGGCGGTCACGGTGCCACCGAGGCCGAACGGATTGCCGACGGCGAGAACCCAGTCACCGACGCGGGGATCCTTCTGCGAGAACTCGACATAGGGAAACGTCTTGCCCTCTGCCTTGACCTTGATCAGCGCCACGTCGGTGCGCGGGTCGGTGCCGACGAGGGTGGCGGGATATTTCGCGCCATCCTCC
>JBKOWI010000193.1:0-3003 GCA_046724315.1 Pseudomonadota bacterium
CGGCGCAGGCGATTGATCTGCACATCGACGGCGCGCTCGCCGCCGCCGTCCTCGCCTTTGGCAAGCTCATGGCGGGACACGGGCATGCCGGGCCGCTGCGCGAAATAGCGCAGGAGATCGCGCTCGCGCTCGGTGAGCCGCACCGTCTCGCCGTCGCGCTTGAGCTCGCCGCGCGAGATGTGGAACACGAACTCGCCCATGCGCACTTCGCCGGAGGTCGGCGCGGGCGCGCCGCGGCGCAGAACGTTGGTCACGCGCAGCAGCAACTCGCGCGGGTCGAACGGCTTGGCGAGATAATCGTCGACGCCGGTCTCCAGCCCCTCGATGCGCTGCTCGGGCTCGGCGCGGGCGGTAAGCATGAGGATCGGCACCTGCGAGGAGCTGCGCAGCGCGCGGGCGAAATCGATGCCCGACTCCTGCGGCATCATCACGTCGAGGATGAGCAGGTCGAAGGCGAGGCTGCGCATGCAGGCGCGCGCGCTCGCGGCATCGATTGCGGTGCTCACGCGAAAGCCGTGCTCGTGCAGATAGCGCGCAAGCAGGTCGCGGATGCGGCTGTCGTCGTCGACGATGAGGATATGCGGCGCGTTGTCGTCGGGCGCGCTGCCGCGATGAGGCTTGATCGGCGTCGGCATGGTCACTGATCTCCCCCCTTGCCGCCCTCCTCAAGCGGAACCGGCGAGGCGGCCATGATGGAGGAGACTTTTGGCCGTTCTTCGGCATTGACCATGGTTTCGAGGAAGCGGCGAACGGTGGCTTCGGCGCCGGGGCCGGCCGTTTTCAAGGCCGCGCTCAAGCGCACGAGCTGCGGCGCGGCAAGCCGCTCGGCCAGCGCCCGGCCTTTATCGGTCGGAAACAGGAGGCGCTCGCGGCGATCGGAAGAGCCTGCCCGTTGCACGATATAGCCCTTGTCGATCAACTCCTTGAGCACGCGGGAGAGGCTCTGTTTGGTGATGGTCAGAATATCGAGCAGGTCGGCCACCCTTAGGCCCGAATGGCGGTTAACGAAATGCAGCACCCGATGATGCGCCCGGCCGAAGCCAAAATGCTTCAAAATTGCGTCGGGGTCGCCGGTGAAGTCGCGATAGGCGAAGAACAGCAGCTCGGCAAATTCGAGCAGCTTGGCCTCGGGCAAATGCGCGCGCTTGCGGCCAGGCGCACTCTCGCCGCGGCGCTTCGAATCCGGCGACTTCTGTCTCGGGATCAGCCGTTCATTTAGGTCAGTCATGTTGACTTAGTTTCCGCGGCCCGTTATGTCAGCCATGTTGACTTATTTCGGTCCTTGATACGCCTCGCCGCCTGCTCGCGCAATCGCCGTTCAAGGTGCTAAGAGAGGCGTTTCGTGACCGGCGCCGGCTCGGGCAAGAAGGCCGGCGATGTCACGGGAGGAATGTTTCGATGGCTATCGTCCCCTACGATCAGCGCGACGGCTTCATCTGGCTGAACGGCGAGCTCGTTCCGTGGCGCGACGCGCGGGTGCATGTGCTGACCCACGGGCTGCATTATGCGAGCGCCGTGTTCGAGGGGATGCGCGCCTATGACGGCCAGATTTTCAAGCTGACCGAGCACAATCAGCGCCTCCACGACTCGGCCAACATCCTCGACTTCGAGATTCCCTACTCGGTCGCCGAGCTCGACAAGGCTGCGCGCGAGGTGCTGCGGGCCAACAAGCTGACCGACGCCTATGTCCGCCCGATCGCTTGGCGCGGTAGCGAGCAGATGGGCGTTGCCGCACAACTCACCAAGACCAATGTCGCCATCGCCGCCTGGGACTGGGGCTCCTATTTCGATCCCGCCGCGCGGGCCAAGGGCCTTCGGCTGAAATTCGCCGACTACCTCCGCCCGGACCCGCGCACGGCACCGACCGCGAGCAAGGCGACCGGGCTCTACATGATCTGCACCATCGAGAAGCATAAGGCCGAGCGCGCCGGCTACAACGACGCGCTGATGCTCGACTGGCGCGGGCAGATCGCCGAGGCGACCGGCGCCAACATCTTCTTTGTCAAGGACGGCGTGCTGCACACGCCGACGCCCGACTGCTTCTTGAACGGCATCACGCGCAAGGCGGTGATCGGGCTTGCTAAGCAGCGGGGCTTGAAAGTGATCGAGCGCGCGATCATGCCCGACGAGCTTTCCGATTTTTCCGAGTGCTTCATCACCGGCACCGCCGCCGAGGTAACGCCGGTCTCGGAGATCGGGCCTTACAAATTCGCCATCGGCGACATCACGCGCACGCTGATGGACGACTTCACCGCGCTGGTGCACCCCGCCAAGATTCGCGCCGCCGCCGCCGGATAGAATCGCGGCGGGCGGGCGTGAGAGTTATTGGAACTCACCTGCGGTACGCGCCGAGAAACGAGATGTGTCTATACCGAAAACCGCTGTGCCAACGCACAGCATGTCTGCTTTCAGGGGTAAAGCGGACTCTTTTCCCGCAACCCAACATGTCCGCTAATGACCCATAGCGGACATCACTCGGACTTTGGGTCAGCGGCAGCGGCTGCCAACTGGACCCCCTCGCGAATTGCTTCACGAGGCTACATTGATGGCAAACGGCAGTCCGGATGCGATCACTTGGCCTGCTGAACTTCTGTAATAGATGCCAACAAGGCCGCTCTGGACCCAGTATCTAAGATGCCTGAAGCCCCTAACAGCGGCCGCAAGGCCATCAGTCTCTATTTGACTTGCTATTCGCCTAGAAAAGGCGCCTGCTGGATCATCGCCGGTAAGAGCAATAACAGGCACCGGTGGCTGAGAGCCTAAGACTCCCGCCTGCGAACAAGGAGGGGAGCCATGGGCTCTAAAAACCCCCCACCCACTTTTTACGTTTCAGCACTACGTTCGACAGTAGAGCAGGCATTTGAAGCCACGTGGACAGCGCTACAGGCTCGCGATCCCTTTCGCGATTTCGAACGGGACTATGAATTGAAGACCACGCTGAGGCGCAAGCTCATGGGGCTTGCTGTAGATGGCGTGACCGATCCCATTGAGCTTCGAGAATGG
>JBKOWI010000019.1:0-21681 GCA_046724315.1 Pseudomonadota bacterium
TCGCGAAAAATATGGATTCCGCGTTTCAAATTTCAGCATCGATTCCGACGCATCCAGTCCCCGCGCCTGCTTCCAGTTCAGCGAGAGTCTGCCGAAGCGCACCGACCTCTCGCCCTATGTTGCGGTCTCAGGCGAGGACAATCCCGCGCTGTCGGTCGCAGACCAGCAGCTCTGTGTCGAGGGACTACAGCACGGCGAGACTTACGCCATCACGCTCCGCGCCGGGTTCCCTTCCACCATCGGTGAGGACCTGCTGAAGGACGCCGCGTTCAATATCTATGTGCGCGATCGCAGCCCGTCGGTGCGTCTTGCCGGCAAGGCCTATGTGCTGCCGAAGACGGGCCAGCAGGGCATCCCGCTCATCACCGTCAACACCGACAAGGTCAAGGTCACGATCTATCGCATCGGCGACCGCAACCTGCTCGACAACGTGCTCGGCTACGACTTCGAGCGCAATCTCTACAGCTACAGCCTCGACGACATCGCCGACCAGAAGGGCGAGAAGGTGTGGACTGGCGAGCTCAAGGTGGAGGAGGAGCTCAACCAGGAGATCACCACCGCCTTCCCGATCATGGAAGCCGTGCCGCAGATGCAGCCCGGCGTCTATCTGCTCGCGGCGCAGCCCGGCAACGCGGGAAGCGACGAGTACGGAGAGCGCACCACCCAGTGGTTCATTGTTTCAGACCTCGGGCTCACCGCCTATTCAGGGACTGACGGCATCCATGCCTTCGTCAACTCGCTCGCGTCGACGGCTCCGGTCGGCGATGTCGAGATTAGGCTGCTTGCGCGCAATAACGAGGTGCTCGCAGTCAAGAAGACCGACGCTAACGGCGCCGCCGCCTTCCAGCCTGGGCTTTCCCGCGGCGAAGGCGGGCTTGCGCCTGCCATGCTTGTGGCATCTGTCGCTGCCGGCGATTACGCTTTCCTCAATCTGACCAGCCAGGCCTTTGACCTGACCGACCGCGGCGTCGCCGGGCGCGACGTGCCGCAAAAACTCGACGCGTTCACCTTCACCGAGCGCGGCGTCTATCGCACGGGAGAGACCGTGCATGTGACCACGCTGCTCCGTGACGCTGCCGGCATCGCCGTTCCAAACGTCGATCTGACGCTGGTGATCGAGCGCCCTGACGGCGTCGAATACCGGCGGAGAGTCGTTCCGGATCAAGGCATTGGCGGCCGCTCGCTCGACGTGCCGATCATCTCCTCGGCGCCCACGGGTACGTGGCGCGTCGCCGTCTATTCCGATCCTAAGGGCACCTCGATCGGCGAGACGACTTTCCTCGTCGAAGACTATGTGCCGGATCGGCTCGAGGCCGATCTCACCACCAAGGCGACCAGCATCTCGCCGTCCTCCCCAGCGGAGGTCACCATCGAAGGACGCTTCCTCTACGGCGCGCCGGCATCGGGACTCGATCTTGAAGGCGAGGTGAACATCGCCAAGGCCGAAGAGAGGCCCGGCTATGCCGGTTACCTGTTCGGCCTGAACGCAACGGACGAAGCGGATCAGGACGACGTCGGCACCGAGAGCATCCCGCTTGCCGACCTGCCGCAGACCGACGCTGAAGGCAAGGCGACATTCACCGTCAATCTCGACAAGGTGCCGGCGTCGACCAAGCCGCTAGAGGCAAACATCGTCGTGCGTCTGGCCGAGCCGGGTGGCAGAGCGATCGAGCGCAAGCTCACGCTGCCCGTCACTCCCAAGACCGACATGATCGGCGTGAAGCCGCTCTTCTCCGGCCGCTCGCTCAACGACAATGACACGGCAAATTTCGACGTGGTAATGATCACTGCCGACGGCAAGCAGATCGACGCCAAAGGTCTCAAATGGCAACTGCTAAGCATCGAGTCGAAATATCAGTGGTATCGCTCGAACGGCTATTGGAACTACGAGCCGATCAAGGTGACGCGGCGGGTCGCCGACGGCACGATCGATATCGCTGCCGGCACGCCGGGCAAGATCTCGGTCCCCGTGACATGGGGCCGTTACCGGCTGGAAGTTGCGAGTCCCGACCCGACCGGCCCTGAGACTACGGTCGGCTTCGACTCTGGCTGGTACGCCGAAGCCTCTGCCGATACGCCAGACCTTCTCGAGATCGCGCTCGACAAGCCGGAATATAAGCCGGGCGACACCATGACTGTCGCAGTCACTGCGCGGAGTGCGGGCAAAGTGACGCTCGCGGTGATCGGTGACCGGCTGATCACAACCTCGACGACTGACGTGCAGCCGGGCGTGGTCAAACTTCCGCTTATCGTGGGCGACGACTGGGGCACCGGCGCTTATGTGCTTGCCACGTTGCGCCGCCCCCTCGACGAGATCGCCAAGCGCATGCCCGGCCGCGCCATCGGCGTGCAGTGGTTCAGCGTCGACAGGCAGGCGCACACCATCGGCGTCGCCATGGACCTGCCGGCTCTGATCAGGCCTGAGACGACGCTGCGCGTGCCGGTCAAACTGTCCGGCCTCTCTCCGAACGAGGATGCGCGCATGGTGGTCTCCGCCGTCGATGTCGGCATCCTCAATCTCACCAATTACAAAGTGCCCGACCCCGAGGAGAATTATCTCGGCCAGCGCAAGCTCTCCGCCGAAATCCGCGATCTGTACGGTCAGTTGATCGACGGCATGCAGGGCACCAAGGGCGCCATCCGCACAGGCGGCGATGGTGGCGGGGGCGAGCTGCAAGGAAGTCCGCCGACCCAGCCGCCGCTTGCGCTTTATTCCGGCATTGTGAGCGCGAGTGCAGACGGCACCGCCGAGGTCAACTTCGCCATTCCCGCCTTCACCGGCACCGTGCGGGTGATGGCGGTGGCGTGGAGCAAGGACAAAGTTGGTCATGGCTCCGGCGACGTGGTGGTGCGCGATCCCGTGGTGGTCACCGCCACCCTGCCGCGCTTTCTGCTGCTTGGCGACAAGTCCACCTTGAGACTCGACCTTGACAATGTTGAAGGCGCGACCGGCAGCTACAAAGTCACGGTCACCACCGATAATCCGCTGAGCATCGAGAACGGCGACGAGACTTTGAACCTCGAGGCGAAGAAGCGCGGCGCCGTCACCGTGCCAGTCTCGGCGCCTGGGTTCGGCACTGGCACCATCGGGCTCGCCGTGACCGGGCCCGAAGGCTTCACGCTCGCGCGCCAATACGAGCTCGCGGTCAAGCCGTCGACGCAAGTTCTCGCGCGCCGCACGGTGAAGCCGCTTGGACCAGGCCAGAGCCTCAGCCTGTCGAGCGACGTGTTCGCGGACCTCGTGCCGGGAACCGGCAAGGTCTCGCTGTCGGTAACACCCTCTGCCGCGCTCGACGTCGCGACGCTGCTCGCGGCTCTCGATCGCTACCCGCTCGGCTGCACCGAGCAGATCGTGAGCCGGGCACTGCCGCTGCTCTACGTGAATGAGCTCTCGCTCGACGCTCAGCTTGCGGTCGATGCCGGCGTCGATGAGCGCATCGCCAAAGCCATCGAGACGGTGTTGTCGCGGCAAGGCTCGGAGGGCGCCTTCGGGCTCTGGTCGCCCGGAGGCGAGGACGCTTGGCTCGATGCCTATGTCACGGACTTTCTGACAAGAGCGCGGGCCCGCGGCTTTTCGGTCTCGGATGACCAGTTCAAGCTCGCGCTCGACCGGTTGCGCAACTATGTGAGCACGGCGCCCGACGTCTCGACCGACGGCGGGGCTCCGCTTGCTTATGCGCTCTACGTCCTCGCCCGCAACGGCATGGCGCCGGTCGGCGACGTCCGCTACATCGCCGACGTCAAGCTCAACGACCTGTCCACGACGGCGTCCAAGGCTCAAATCGCGGCGGCGCTTGCGATGCTGGGCGACAGGGTCAGGTCGGAGAAGGCCTTCAATGCGGCGTTGGGCGCCCTGCCCCAGGATCCCAAGGCAGATAGCGGCCGCACCGATTACGGCTCACCTTTGCGTGACGCCGCAGCGCTGGTGACGCTCGCGGCTGAAGGCGATGCGCCGAAGGTGGTCCTCGTCAGCGGCACACAGGGCATCGGTTCTGCGCGCAATCGCGTCACCTACACCTCAACGCAGGAGAATGCATGGCTCGTGCTTGCGGCCCGCGCGCTCGGCAAGCAGAACGTCAGCCTCGACGTGAATGGGGGCGGGCAGCAAGGCCCCCTCTATCGCACGCTGACTGAGGAGCAGCTCGAGACCAATCCACTGACGGTGACCAACACCAGCGACGCTTCGCTTGATGCCGTCGTCTCGGTGAGCGGCGCGCCGGCCTCGCCGGAGCCAGCTTCAGAGCATGGCTTCCAGATCGAGCGCAGCTTCCACACGCTCGATGGCGCCGATGCCGATCCGACCAAGGCGAAGCAGAATGACCGTTTCGTCGTGGTCCTTACGGTGACCGAGCCGCAGCCGCGATTCGCCCGTGTGGCGCTCACCGACTACGTGCCGGCCGGCTTCGAGATCGACAATCCGCATCTCGTATCCTCGGGTGACACTGGCACGCTCAGTTGGATCGAGAATGCCGGCTCGCCGGTCTATACCGAGTTTCGCGACGACCGCTTCATAGCGGCCTTCGAGCGGAGAAGCGGAGACCCGACCACCTATACCGTCGCCTATGTCGTGCGCGCCGTTTCGCCTGGCCGATATGTGTTGCCGCAAGCGGTGGTGGAGGACATGTATCAGCCGGACCGCTTCGGCCGCACCGACACGGGGGAAATCACGGTCGCACCGGCAAAATGAGTACAGCCACCCTAGAGACCGACTTCTCCGACAAAGCGACTGCTGCGCCGGGTTGGAGACGACGTGCTACCTACGCCGCTATTGGGCTGGTGTGGATCGCGGCGATGATCGCAGGCGGCCTGACAGGACTGTTCCAGGCTTTCGGTCCTCCGCCGCTCGGGCGCGATCTCGAAGTCTCGACGCTCGTGCTGGATCGTAATGGCAAGCTGCTCCGCGCCTATTTGACCAGCGAAGGCCGCTGGCGGCTGCCTGCGACGAAGAGCCAAGTCGATCCGCGTTATCTCGACGCCCTGCTCGCCTACGAGGACAAGCGCTTCTATCGGCACAGAGGCATCGATCCGTTAGCGATGGCGCGCGCGGCGCTCCAGCTCGCCACCCATGGCCGCATCATCTCGGGCGGCTCGAGCATCACCATGCAGGTTGCTCGTTTGCTCGAGCCCCGAACTGAGCGTTCGCTCGACGCCAAGCTCAGGCAGGTGGTCAGGGCGGTTCAGCTCGAACAGGCGCTGAGCAAGGACGAGATCCTGGGCCTCTATCTCACGCTCGCACCTTATGGCGGCAATCTCGAAGGGATCAGGGCGGCTTCGCTCGCCTATTTCGGCAAGGAACCGCGGCGACTGACGCTCGGCGAGGCGGCCCTCCTCGTCGCCCTGCCACAGTCGCCGGAGTTCCGCCGCCCCGACCGCTTCCCTGAAGCAGCGAAGCACGCACGCGATCGCGTGCTTGACCGCATCGCAAGCCACGGTCTGTTCAGCGAAGCCGAGATCTCGCGCGCCAAAGACGAGCCGGTGCCCGATGCGCGCAAACCCATGCCGCTGCTCGCGCCGCACGCTGCGGATCAAGCGGCGTCCGCCTCGCCCAAGGAGCGCGTGCTGCAACTGACAATCGATGCCGGCTTGCAGAGAACATTAGAGAGCCTTGCGCACGATCGCGCCCAAGCGCTCGGGCCAGCCATGTCGGTGGCGATCGTGGTGGTCGACAATGCAACCGGCGAGGTTTTGGCGCGAGTCGCCTCCCCCGACTATTTCGACGAGCAGCGTGCGGGCCAGGTGGATTTGACGGAAGCGGTGCGCTCGCCGGGCTCCGCGCTCAAGCCGTTCATCTATGGGCTCGGCTTCGAGGACGGGCTGATCCATCCCGAGACGTTGATCGAAGACAGGCCGATCCGTTACGGCGACTATCATCCCGAAAATTTCGACATGACCTTCCAGGGCACGGTCACCGTGCGGCGCGCGTTGCAGCAGTCGCTCAACGTACCGGCGGTCGCTGTCCTCAATGAGGTCGGCCCGAGCCGCCTGATCGCCCGGCTGTCAGAAGCCGGCGCTAGCCTTGTCCTGCCCAAGCGCGAGGTTGCGCCAGGTCTTGCACTCGGCCTCGGCGGCGTGGGCGTGCGGCTCACAGATCTCACCATGCTTTATGTCGGGCTTGCGCGGCAGGGAACCGTTGCGCCTCTGGTCGAGCGTCTTGTCGCGCCGCCTCTTCCAACCAAGCGCCTGATCGAGCCGGTGGCGGCCTGGTATGTGGGAAGCGTGCTGATCGGCACGCCGCCGCCTGAAAATGCCGCAGGCGGGCGCATCGCCTTCAAGACCGGCACGAGCTACGGCTATCGTGACGCCTGGGCCGTCGGTTTCGATGGCAAGCGCACCATCGGCGTATGGGCCGGGCGCCCTGACGGCGCGCCGGTTCCTGGTCTTGCCGGACGCGTTACCGCCGCGCCCATTCTGTTCGATGCCTTTGCGAGATTGTCCGAGCCGCTAGAGCCGCTGCCGTCAGCGCCCAAGGGCGTGCTGATCGCTAACACCACCAAGCTTCCACCGCCGCTACAGCGCTTCGCATCGCGCGAGGCGGCGGGCGAAGCTATGGTGCCCAAGGTACACATCGTATTCCCGCCTGACGGTGCGAGCCTCGAATTGTCACCTGCGAAAGGCGCTCCCCCCGATCCTATTGCTGTCAAGATCGCCGGCGGCACTCCACCCCTCAACGTGCTGATGAATGGAATGCCGATTCCCGCCAAGAAGTCGGCGAGGACGTTGTTCTTCGAGCCGGACGGACCCGGCTTCGTACGGCTGACCGTGACCGATGCGACCGGCGCCGCCGATAGCGTCGTGGTGCGTCTGCAATAGCGGGATGGCTGCGTCCTCACTGAAGTCTCTCGCCGTGCGGCTCAGTATCGAGCCGATGGAGGCGAAGCTCGTCACCGAGCTGCCGACGGATCTCGGCTGGCAGTTCGAGCCGAAATGGGACGGTTTCCGTTGCCTCACCTTCCGTGCCGGCGGAGAGGTCGATCTTAGGGCGAAGTCAGGCAAGCCGCTCGCGCGGTACTTCCCCGAGGTCGTGGCGATGCTCAAGCGCCTTCGCCCGACGAGATTCGTGGTCGACGGTGAACTCGCCATTCCCATCGGCGACACGCTTTCCTTCGATGCGCTGCAAATGCGCATTCATCCCGCCGAAAGCCGCATCAAGAAGCTTGCGATCGAAACGCCGGCCACGCTCATCCTGTTCGACATGTTGCTCGATACCAAAGGCAAGAGTCTGATCGAGATGCCGCTCACCAAACGCCGTGCGGCGCTTGAAGCTTTCTACGACGCTGGCGGTAACGCCGATGGATTGAAGCTTTCGCCTTATACAATCGATCGCGACAAGGCGGGGCGATGGCTTGATGAGCGCCAGGGCTCACTTGACGGCGTTGTCGCCAAACGCGCCGACGGTCCATACCTCCCTGGCGAGCGCGCCATGCTGAAAGTGAAGCGTCTACGCACCGCCGATTGTGTGGTTGGCGGCTTTCGCTACGCCACCGGAAGCCGTGAGGTCGGATCTCTCTTGCTCGGCCTTTACAACGACGACAGCAAGCTCGACCACGTTGGCTTCACGTCAACCATCTCAAACGCAGAGCGCCCAGCACTGACCAAGAAGCTTGAAGCACTCGCCGGCCCCCCAGGTTTCACCGGCAAGGCACCGGGAGGGCCGAGCCGGTGGAGCACCGAGCGCTCGGGCGAATGGGAGCCAGTCAAGCCAAAGCTCGTAGTCGAAGTGCGTTACGACCACGTGACCGGCGATCGCTTCCGTCACGGCACCAAGCTTGTCCGCTTCCGCCCCGACAAGGCGCCGCGGCAATGCACATTCGAGCAGCTCAAGCCCGAGACACTCCCCGAAAATTTCAATCTTTTGCTCAAGTAAGAGCACGGTCTCGCCAAGCCTAAGCCCGATTGCAAGGCGACGCTCCGGATCAAGGAGGGGCGATCAACCATTAGAGGGAGACCACCCATGAAGAAGTCTCTTTGACGGCTGCTTTCGTCTTTGCCCGCTCAGGCACTGGCTGCCGGCCAGTTCTATGTGGCGCTCGATACCTCGACGAGAGAATGCCACGTGATGGATACGCGGCCTGACGGCACGACGCAGAAGATGGTCGGCAGCGGCGCGTATAAGACCGAAGCGGAAGCTGAGCAGGCCATTCAGAGCCTAACCGAGTGCAAGAGCTAGACTCGGATTTCCCAGCGGACGCCTGGCCTCCTCGCAAGGCGTCCGTCGTTTTTTGCGACCGCGTCTCGTTGACGCGGTCGAAACGCGCGCTGGGTTAACAAAAATTAACCTGGTGCCGCCGCTCAGCAACTTTCAAGCCCGATCAAGACGTTGCGGCAGACCGCGAGGGGCTGCACACAGTCTTTGCACAAGCGAAATGCGGCGCACGGGGCGAAGCCGCGACACTCTTGCGCGGAGCAGAGTCAAAACCGTGCCGGATTGGAAGGGTTGGATCGCGCCAACGAGGGTTAACTCGCCAGGAGAACTGTGATGAAGAAATTTGTGGTTGCCGGACTGCTGGTCGCCGGCTTCGCGACGCCAGCCTTCGCCGCTGAGTATTACGTGGCCCAGAACAACTCGACCCACAAATGCTCGATCCTGTCGAAGAAGCCAGACGGCAAGACCCTGACCATGCTCGGCACCGAGGGCTTCAAGACGAAGTCCGCCGCGGAAAGCGCGCTCAAGGGCATGGCCGAATGTAAGGCCTAAGCCTGAAATGAACCCCCGGACGCGGACGCCCGGCATAAACCGAGCGTCTGGTCCACGAAGCCGCCTCAAAGCCCCGCTGACCGCGACGTCCTCAAGGGCTTTGAGGCGGTCCGACGTTATCTGCTCAAAAGCATTCGGTTAGTGCAAGCGAAGGGTGAGTGTGCCGATTAACTCGGAGACGCTTCGCTGGCCGGGAATAGGCGGTAGCGACGCGGGAGTATGCCGAGCCATCCGGACAGGCCGTGACTGAAATCGGCTGGTAGCTCGATCTCGATACGATCACGCCCGCTCACCTCAAGATCGACGCGCCGCGTTCCGCCGTGACGCCTGAACGCTAGAATCTCACCGGGGATGGCGCCCGCGAGCTCATCGCTGACTACAACATCATGCGGACGGAAATAGAGTCGCGCCTCACCGGACGGCGCGTCGTCCGCCGGGAGATCGAGAGCGTGCCCGTCGAGCCAGATCTTCCCCTGCTCGATATTAACCGGAAGCACGCTCGATTCCCCGATGAAGGAAAACACAAACGGCGAATTCGGATCATCGTAAATCTGATCCGGCGTGCCGATCTGCTCGATCTTGCCTTCGCTCATCACCACCACCCGGTCGGCGAGCTCGAGCGCCTCCTCCTGATCGTGCGTGACGAACACCGTGGTGTGTCCGGTCTTGTCGTGGATCTCGCGCAGCCAACGGCGAAGGTCACGGCGCACTTTGGCATCGAGCGCGCCGAACGGCTCATCGAGGAGCAAAAGACGTGGCTCGATGGCAAGTGCCCGGGCAAAAGCCACGCGTTGACGTTGACCTCCCGACAGTTGCGACGGGTAACGCTTCTCGAGACCAGAGAGCTGGACGAAGTCGAGCAGCTCGAGCGCGCGGCGCTTGATCTCCTTCCGGCTCGGCCGCCGCTCGTGCGGCCGCACTCGCAAACCGAAGCCGATATTCTCGAGCACCGTCATGTGGCGGAACAGAGCGTAGTTCTGGAACACGAGGCCGACATTGCGCTCCTGCACCGTGAGCTTAAGCGCGTCCTCCCCGTCGAACAGCACCCGACCAGCGGTTGGTACGTCGAGCCCGGCTAGAATGCGAAGCAGAGTGGTCTTGCCCGAGCCCGATGGCCCGAGCAGCGCCACCAGCTCGCCCGCGGTGATGTCGAGCGAAACCCCATGCAGCGCCGCCGTTGCGCCGAAAAGCCTGACGACATTTTCGACCGATACGTCCACGATCTTGTCCCGTGGCGCCGCCCCTATTCCGCGATCCAACCCCGCGGCTGGATAATTCACCTCATTTGTGACCCGAGCGTCCATGGTTTTCTCGCTAGTGGCGGCGGGAGGCGACAATCTGGTCGGCGTAGCGCCACTCGAGCGTGATCTTGATCACGAGGGTCACGAGGGCGAGCAGCGCCAGCAACGAGGCGACGGCGAACGCCGCAGCGAAATTGTACTCGTTGTACAGAATCTCGACGTGCAGCGGCATCGTGTTGGTCTTGCCCCTGATGTGGCCCGAGACGACCGACACAGCGCCAAATTCGCCCATCGCTCGGGCGTTGCACAGCACCACGCCATAGAGCAACGCCCAGCGGATATTGGGCAACGTCACCTTGAAGAAGGTCTTCCAGCCGCTTGCCCCGAGCGACAATGCGGCCTCCTCGTCCTGGGTTCCTTGCTCCTGCATCAGCGGCACGAGCTCACGGGCGACGAAAGGAAAGGTGACGAAGATCGTGGCAAGCACGATGCCCGGAAGGGCGAAAATAATTTGGATGCCTTCGCTCCTGAGGAACGGGCCGAAATAGCCTTGCGCTCCAAAGAGGAGCACGTAGATGAGGCCAGAAATAACCGGGGAGACCGAGAAGGGCAGGTCGATCAGCGAGTTCAGCACGCTCTTGCCGCGAAATTCGAATTTCGCGATCGCCCATGATGCCGCCAAACCGAAGATGACGTTGGATGGCACCGCGATCGCTGCAACCAGCAGCGTGAGCTTGATTGCGGAAAGGGCGTCGGGCTCGGTGATGGCGGCGAAATAAGCGCCAACTCCCGCCCTGAACGCCTCGACGAACACAGCGGCAAGCGGCAACAGCAGAAAAACGCCGAGGAAGATCACGGAGATCACGATCAGCGTGACACGGACCGCAGGCTTCTCCGTGGTGACGCTCGGCCCTCGCAGTGAGAGCACAACGCTCGGGCTCACGGCGACATCAGCCATTGCCGAACCTCCGGCGCTGCCAGGCTTGCACCAAGTGCACGAACAGGAGGAGACCGAACGAGATCAAAAGCATCGCCGTGCCAATCGCGGCGGCCTGCGCGTAGCCGAACTCTTCGAGCCTGATGATTATGAGGAGAGGGGCGATCTCGGAATAGAAGGGCATGTTGCCGGCGATGAAGATCACCGATCCGTATTCGCCCACAGCGCGGGCAAGCGCGAGGGCAAAGCCGGTAAGGATGGCAGGCATCAAGCTTGGAAGCATCACGCGGAATACGGTCTGCCTGCGATTGGCGCCTAGCGTCGCCGATGCCTCCTCGAGCTCGCGATCGAACTCCTCCAGAACCGGCTGCACAGTGCGTACGACGAAGGGCAGACCTATGAAGACGAGCGCAATGGCAATGCCAAGACGGGTGTACGCGACTTTGATGCCAAACGGATCAAGCAGGCTACCGATCCAGCCATTGGGCGCGTAGATCGCCGTGAGAGCGATGCCAGCAACGGCGGTCGGCAGGGCGAAGGGAAGGTCCACGAAGGCGTCGAGCAGCCGCCTGCCGGGAAACCGATAGCGGATCAGAACCCAGGCGATGATGACGCCAAAGACAGCATTGACGGTCGCCGCCGCCAAGGACGTAAAGAAGCTCAACTCTAGCGCGGCAAGCGTCCGGGGACCGGTCACGACATCCCAGAAGCCGCTAAAACCGAGCGTCGCCGACTTCAGCACCAGACCGGCGAGCGGGATGAGAACGATCAGGCTGAGATACGTCAAAGTGAAACCGAGCGCCAACCCGAAACCTGGGATGGCGCTCGGTCGCTTCAACGCTAGGCCGCGGGCGCCGGCCATTGGCGTCGACTCAGTTCGTCGATTTCGGCTGATAGACCTGATCGAAGATGCCGCCCTCGTCGAAATGCTTCGGCTGCGCTTTAGCCCAGCCGCCGAATAGCGGGTCGTCGATCGACACGAGCTTCACCTCGGGGAAGCGCGCGAGGTCTTTCGGATCAGCAGATTTGGGATCGGCGGGACGATAGTAGTTGTGGGCGATGATCTTCTGCGCTTCCGGCGTATAGAGGAAGTTCAGATAGGCCTCAGCCGCCTTCCGCGTGCCCTTGGCATCCACCACCTCGTCGACCACGGCGACTGGCGGTTCGGCCTTGATCGAGAGCGACGGGACGACGATCTCGAACTTGTCGGCGCCAAGCTCGTCGAGGGCGAGGAAGGCCTCGTTCTCCCAAGCGAGAAGCACATCGCCAATACCCCGCTGGGCGAAGGTCGTGGTCGAGCCGCGTGCGCCGGTGTCAAGTACCGGCACGTTGGTGTAGAGCTTCTTGATGAACTCCTTATTCTGATCTTCGCTATGACCGAACTTGTTGTCCGCATAAGCCCACGCTGCGAGGTAGTTCCAGCGGGCTCCGCCCGAGGTCTTGGGATTCGGCGTGATGACCTGGACCCCGTCTTTGATGAGATCATCCCAGTCCTTGATGTTCTTGGGGTTGCCCTTTCGGACAAGGAAAACGATGGTCGAGGTGTAAGGAGCTGAATTGTCCGGGAGGCGCTTCTGCCAGTCGGCTTTGATCTTTCCAGCCTTGGCGATTTGATCGATATCTCCCTGGAGAGCGAGAGTCACGACGTCGGCCTGGAGGCCGTCAATCACGGCTCGGGCCTGCTTGCCTGAGCCGCCATGCGACTGCTCGATCGAAATATTCTCTCCCGTCTTAGCCTTGTAGTCTTTGATGAAGGCCTGGTTGACCGCCTTGTAGAGCTCGCGGGTCGGATCGTAGGAGACGTTGAGTAGGGTAGTGTCGGCAGCGAGCACAGCGCTCGCCGTCAGCGTACCCAGAATAAGCGCCGCGCTGGCGGCAAGGGTGCTTCGAACTCTCATGGAAGTAATCTCCTCTGTGATAACACCCTAAACTCTATCTGCTTGGTAGTGTTTATCAAGGGGGGACCATACCATATTTTCCTCCCCCGGCAATCGGCTTCGCTAAAGAACGGTCACACAGCGAAAATTGTTTCCGGAAAGCGGTTCCGAGAGCTCGATTTTTAGAAGGAAAGCGCTTTAAAGGACCGGCTCGACGGCTGCGGATTCAGCATCCCCAGGGCTGGCAATAGCGTCGGCAATGGTCGTGCGGTCTAGCACCGTTCGGGCAGAATTCGCAACGCCGGCAAAGACATGCCTGATCTCGCAATCCTCCTCGGCCCGACAGTCGGGGCAGCGCCGGTACGCTATGCGGCTCAAGCAGGGAAGCGGGGCTAGCGGGCCATCGAGAATACGTAGGACTTGGCCGAACGTAATCTGGTCCGCGGGCATCAGCAGCGCATAGCCGCCGAGCTTGCCCCTTCGGCTCATCACGATGCCATGGCGCTTCAACTCAAGAAGAATCTGCTCGAGGAACTTGCGCGGGATCCTCTCTTTCCCCGCAATCTCGCCGATCATCATAGAGTCGCCCGCGCGGGCTAGGGCGACGAGGGCCCGGAGAGCATATTTTGCTTTTTGCGAAATCACCTAAGAAGGCCGGAAACCCGATCTGATATGTCGGGTAGATAACTGCTTCGCCCTGGCAAATCAATGCGGCGTCATACCTTGCGCCAGCCCTTGACGAAAACGGCCGCGTTGCCCATCAAACGGGAGACGGCGGAAGCCGCGTGAGAAAAAATTGCCCAAAAAGCTGCATATCAAGACTTTCGGCTGTCAGATGAATGCTTACGATTCCGAGCGCATGGCCGAGGCGCTCGAGCCGCAAGGCTATGCGTTGACGCAGGATCTCGCAGAGGCGGATCTCGTCATCCTCAATACCTGCCATATCAGAGAGAAGGCTGCCGAGAAGGTCTATTCAGAGCTCGGTCGAGTGCGGATCGAAAAAGAGCGGCGCAAGGCTGAAGGCCTCGACACCTTGATTGCGGTGGCAGGTTGTGTGGCTCAAGCCGAGGGCCACGAAATCATCGCCCGCGCTCCCGTGGTCGACATCGTGGTGGGGCCCCAGAGCTATCACCGTCTTGCCGATTTCGTCGTCAAGCCGCGCGCCGCCGATGCTGACATCGTGGCGACAGATTTTCCCGCCGAGGACAAGTTTGCCCATCTGCCGCAGCGCTCCAAGGCGAAACTGCGGGTCACGGCTTTCCTCACCGTGCAGGAAGGCTGCGATAAGTTCTGCACTTTCTGCGTCGTGCCCTATACGCGCGGCGCCGAATTCTCGCGCGCTCCCGCCGAGATTATCGCCGAGGCTGAAAGCCTTGCTGCGACTGGCGTGCGCGAGATCACGCTGCTTGGGCAGAACGTCAATGCCTATCACGGCGCCGATCCTGACGGCAGGCCGTGGTCTCTTGCGAAACTGCTGAGGCGGCTTGCGGAGAATCCGGCGATCGATCGATTGCGCTACACAACTAGCCATCCACTAGACATGGATGATGAGCTGATCGCACTCTTCGCCGAAGAGCCGAAGCTGATGCCCTATCTCCACTTGCCTTTCCAGGCCGGCTCTAACCGCATCCTCAAGGCGATGAACCGCAGGCATACAGCCGCTGAATACGAGGATCTGATCGGCAAGGTGCGGCAAGCACGGCCCGACATCGCGCTATCGACGGACATCATCGTGGGCTTTCCCGGCGAGACCGACCAAGATTTCGAGGCCACGCTCGCGCTTGCCGCCCGCGCCCGCTTCGCCCAGGCCTTCTCATTCAAATATAGCGCCCGGCCGGGAACGCCTGCCGCGAAGGTCGAAGATCAAGTGCCGGAAGAGGCTAAGCGCGAGCGCCTCCATGTTTTGCAGACCCTGCTCGATAAGGACCGGCATGAATTTGACCGGAAAACCATCGGCCGCAGCCTTGAAATCCTGTTCGAAGGAAGTGGCAGGAAACCAGGGCAGATCGCTGGGCGTTCTCCTTACCTACAGGCGGTTCACGTGGAGGGACCCGACGAACTGATCGGCGGGATTGCCGCAGTTGACATCGTGGCGGCGAGCCCGAACAGTCTCACCGGTGTCATAAAATCGGGGTTTGAATGGCGCGAGCCAGCTCAGGCGGCCGTGTGAGCAACAAGGCCAGCATCAGAAAATCATCCTTGGCACGCGGACGTGGAGCGGCGCTGAAGCGCTCTGCCGCCGCGCAAGTCAATGGCGGCGGCGAGCCGACGGTCGTATTTTTCGACGACATCAGACTGGTACGCGATCTCCTTGGCGATTACGACGCCAATCTCGCCGTGCTCGAGGATCGACTTGGCATCGAGGCGGTAGTTAACGGCAATGCGGTCAGCCTGCGGGGTCCGGAGGCCTCGACTGCCACGGCGAAGTCGGTGCTGGAGCAGCTATACGGCCGGCTGGCGCAAGGCGAGATGATCGGGGTGGGCGAGGTGGTCGGCGCCATCCGGCACGCGCGCACCTACGAACCGGCCGAAAGTCCGGAGCCCGGCGATGATCGTCCAGAGGCGCAGCAGATCCGCACACGGAAGCGCCTCATCACGGCGCGTACGCCGGCGCAAAGCGCGTATCTCGCATCGTTGCAACGTAACGACCTCGTCTTTGCAACCGGTCCGGCCGGCACCGGCAAGACCTATCTTGCCGTGGCCTTCGCGGCGGCTTACCTCGAAAGCGGCAGATGCGACCGGCTCATCCTCTCGCGCCCCGCGGTCGAGGCCGGCGAGCGGCTGGGCTTCCTACCTGGCGACATGCGCGAGAAGGTCGATCCTTATCTGCGCCCACTCTACGACGCGCTTTACGACGTGCTTCCGCCTGAGCGTGTGGAGCGCGGTATTGCCACTGGCGTCATCGAGATTGCACCGCTCGCCTTCATGCGCGGCCGCACTCTTTCGCACGCCATTATTATTCTCGATGAGGCGCAGAACTGCACCCCGGTGCAGCTCAAGATGTTCCTCACGCGGCTTGGCGAAGAAAGCAAGATGATCGTCACCGGCGACCCGACCCAGGTCGATCTTCCGCCAGGCAAAGACTCAGGTCTGCTCGAGGCGATCGCATTGTTGCAGCGCATCGAGGAAATCGACCATATCGCCTTCGCCAGGACCGATGTCGTGCGCCGCGAGCTCGTCGGCAAGATCGTCGATGCCTACGAGCAGGCCCCGCTCCGTGGTGAGCGCGATGGCTGACGGCGGCCCTAGTCGCAAAAGGCCGGCGCCCTCTTCGAGCCCAAAGCTCGAGGTCGATGTTCTCCGCCACGCTGAGGCTTGGCGTCCCGCGCTGAACGACGCCCTGCTCAAGCGCGCGGCGCGGGCGGCGTTCTTGACCGCTCCCCCGCCCGGGCACGGAATCTACGAGGTTACGATCCTTCTCACCGACGATGCGGAAATGAGGGAGCTTAACCGCGCATGGCGCGGCAAGGACGCGCCGACCAACGTTCTGTCCTTCCCCGCCAGCGATCAACTGGCAGAGCCTGGTCCGCTCGGTGATGTCGTGCTCGCTTATGAGACGATATGCGACGAAGCGCACAAGGCCCGCATCTCACTCGCCGATCACGTTTCTCACCTCGTCATCCATGGCCTGCTCCACCTGCTTGGCCGCGATCACATGGATGACGATGAGGCCGAACAGATGGAAGCCCTCGAAAGGACGGCGCTCGCCACGCTTGGAATCGCGGATCCCTACGCGGAGCAGCAGGATACGCCTGCGGAGGTCTCACCATGAGCAATGCCCCGAGCATCGACAACGATCTTAAACCCGAGGAGGCTCGCCCGACCGACGAGGACGCATCGTGGTTCGAGCGCCTGCTTCAGACCTTCGGCCTCGGCGAAGAGCCCGATCTCCGTGAGCTGATCGAGGATGCGCTCGCCCGCAGCAAGAGCGACACGCTGAGCTCACAAGAGCGCAGCATGCTCCGCCGCATCCTCCGTCTCGGCACGCTCACGATCGAGGACGTCATGGTGCCGCGCGCAGATATCATTGCGGTGGATGACACAATCAGCGTCGCCGACCTCATGGGCGTCTTCCGCCAAGCCGAGCATTCGCGGGTGCCAGTCTATCACGAGACCCTCGACGATCCGCGTGGCATGGTTCACATCCGCGACCTGATGTCGTGGATCACATCGGAAGCGGAAGCGTGCAAAGAGGGAAGCCTCAATCTCGGCAAGGTCGATCTCGGACGCAACATCGCCTCGATCAATATCCTGCGCGAGATTCTCTACGTGCCGGGCTCGATGTCGGTGCTCGATCTCCTGCTCAAGATGCAAACAACGCGCCTCCATCTTGCGTTGGTGGTCGACGAATATGGCGGCACCGACGGTCTCGTCTCGATCGAGGATCTGGTCGAGGAGGTAGTCGGCGACATTGCCGACGAGCACGACGTCGACGACGAGCCTTTGATCAAGTCAGACCCGCGACTTGGGCTTGTCGCCGACGCGCGCACGCCGATCTCTGACCTCGAGAAGCATCTCGGGCTCGAACTCGCTTCCGAAGAGCAGGAGGAAGAGGTCGATACGCTTGGCGGCCTCGTCTTTGCGATTGCGGGACGGATCCCGGCGCGTGGCGAACTCGTCCAGCATCCGAGCGGCATCAAGTTCGAGGTGCTTGACGCCGACCCACGCCGGATCAAAAAGCTCCGCATCCACCTCCCGCCCGCAGCCGAGACCGGACAGGCCGAAAGCGCGTGAGTTCGCTCAACGGGGGTGTGTCGAAGCAAGACGTGCCGCATGCAGATCATGTCGGTGGATTACGCATTGCGACCTTGGTCGCGAGCCTGCAAGGCGTCCGCCGCGCCTTTTTTGCGGCGTTCCTCGGCGCAATCTCGGTGCTCGCCTTCGCACCGGTTCATGCTTGGCCGATCCTCTTTATAAGCTTTGGTGGACTGGTTTGGCTGCTTGACGGCTGCCACGCCGTCAATCCCCAGCGTGCCGGCAGGTTGAAATGCGCAAGCTTGGTGGGGTTCTGGTTCGGCTTCGGATATTTCCTCGCGGGGCTTTACTGGATCGCCGAGGCCTTCCTGGTAGAGCCTTGGCGCCACGCCTGGCTGATCCCGTTCGTCATGACGGCGATGCCCGCGGGGATGGCCCTATTCTCCGCGGCGGCCGCAGCGTTTGCCATGCTGCTTTGGCTCCCTGGCATCGGCCGGGTCTTTGCCCTTGCTTTTGCCTTCGGCCTTGCTGAGTACGCGCGCGGGCACGTGCTGACCGGGCTGCCGTGGAACCTCGTTGGTTATGCTCTTCTCGGCGCGCTGCCGATGATGCAGCTCGCCTCGGTGTTCGGGGTTTACGCCCTTAGCCTGCTCGCCGTCCTCCTTTTCGCCAGTCCCGCCGCCATTACGGCGCCGGAGGGCTCAAATCTTCAGGCGGGCAGAGCCGGCTTGGGGCTCACTGCTGTCCTCTTGCTTCTGCTCGGGTTGGGCTACGTGTGGGGTGAGCACAGGCTTGCCGAGGCGGCGCAAGACAGCACCGGCATCCGGCTTCGTATCGTGCAGGCCGATGTCGATCAGGCAGACAAGTGGCGGCCAGAGAACAGTGCCGAGATCTTTACAGACTATCTCGACCTCACCAAGTCGGGCAGCGACGGGCTTGCCGGTATCAATATCGTGATTTGGCCAGAGACAGCCGTTCCGTTCCTTCTCGCCGACTCTCCCGACGCTCTCGAAGCGATCGGAGCGGCGCTGCCCGAAGGAACGTCTCTCGTCGTAGGCTCTGCCAGGCTCACCGAAGAGCGCGATGCAAAAGGCACGCTTGGCCAGACACGCATCTATAACAGTCTGCTCACAATCGACGATCGGGGCCGCGTCGTCTCGAGCTACGACAAGATGCATCTCGTTCCCTTTGGTGAGTACCTTCCTTTCCAGGACTTCATGGAAAGCCTCGGCATCATGCAGCTTACCGGTGTGCGCGGCGGCTTCAGCTCAGGTGCCGGCCCGCGGCTTCTCTCCATCCCCGGAGCGCCGCCGGCAAGCCCGCTCATCTGCTACGAGATCATTTTTCCTGATGACGTGACCGAGAGCTCGGCGAGACCGGGCTGGCTGCTCAACGTCACCAACGACGCGTGGTTTGGATCGAGCGCCGGTCCTTATCAGCACTTCCATCAGGCCCAAGTCCGCGCCGTCGAGCAAGGATTACCTCTCGCCCGGGCCGCCAATACAGGTATCTCGGCACTGATCGATCCTTACGGCAGAATTCTCGCCAAGATTAGTCTTGGCGAGAAAGGCGTCATTGATGTCGACCTGCCCAAAGTGGGTTCATCGACTTTCTTCGCTCAATTCGGATTTGTTCTGGAAATTTCTACCATTGTGTTGGCTTTTGCCGCATGGCTCGCCTGTCGCGTGCAATCGTCTCATTGGACGAAGTAACGCATCCCGGACAAATACGGGGTGCGGCTCCTGCGTGCTTGACGGAGGCAAACCGCACCGCTTAAGAACGACCAGTATGGCCGTTTCATCAAGAATATGAGTCAGCTTCGAATTTTCAAACTCAATGTTGATTGCGAGAAAGCTAATGGCAGGCAAGAAGCCTAATCCCGTTGACGCACACGTCGGCAGCCGAGTTCGATTGCGACGCATGCTGCTTGGCATGAGTCAGGAGCGCCTCGGCGAGAGCATGGGCCTTACATTTCAGCAGGTGCAGAAATACGAGAAGGGCGTGAACCGCATCGGCGCTAGCCGGCTGTTTCAAATCTCGAAAATCCTCGACGTCCCCGTTCAATTCTTCTTCGAAGAAGCGCCTTACACGGGCGACGGTAACGCAGTGCGCGGGATGGCCGAGCCGGACTCCGAAGCCTTCATCCTCGAGTTTCTGAATAGCCGCGAAGGGCTCGAGCTCAACCGCGCCTTCGTGAAGATCGGCGATCCCAAGGTTCGCAAGAGCGTCGTCGATCTGGTGCGCGCCCTGAGCGGATCTGGCAGCACCTCCTAAGTCTGATTGGCCTCAGTCTCGAGCTGGACGGCGGGCTTGACCCGCCACGCGCCCTGTGGTTTGCGAGAAACGAAGGCGGTCATCCGGCCGCCTGTCTTCACTCGAAACAGGGTGGGTCAAGTGTCCCGGACAAATTACGTCTTTACCAGCGAATCCGTGTCGGAGGGTCACCCCGACAAAGTGTGCGACCGCATCTCCGACGCGGTGGTCGATCTCTATCTTGCTGCCGATCCCCATTCGCGGGTCGCTATCGAAACGCTCGTGACCACCAACCGCATCGTGATGGCCGGCGAGGTGCGCGGGCCCGAGACGGTGACCCCCGAGCTGATCGAGCAGGCGGCGCGCCGTGCGGTGCGCGAGATCGGCTACGAGCAGAAGGGATTCCACTGGGACCTGGCCGAGTTCGAATATTATGTGCACGAGCAGTCTGCGGACATTGCCCGCGGCGTCGACGCCGATGCCGGGACCAAGAAGGACGAGGGCGCGGGCGATCAGGGCATCATGTTCGGCTTTGCCTGCCGCGAGACCGAGCCGCTCATGCCGGCGCCGATCTTCTACGCCCACCGGATCCTGCATGAGATGGCCAAGGCGCGGCATACGGGTCGCATGCCTGAGCTAGGGCCTGACGCGAAGAGCCAGGTGACACTCGCCTACGAGAACGGAAAGCCGGTGCGCGCCGATTCCATCGTGGTCTCGACCCAGCATGGCGAGGACGTAAGCCAGGAACGCGTCAAGGAGATCGTGCGCGGCTTCGTCGATGAGGTGATGCCGAAGGGCTGGGTGAACGGTCACACGAAGTTCTACGTCAATCCCACAGGGCGGTTCGTCATCGGCGGTCCAGACGGCGATTGCGGCGTCACCGGCCGCAAGATCATCGTGGACACCTATGGCGGCGCGGCGCCCCATGGCGGGGGCGCCTTCTCAGGCAAGGATCCGACCAAGGTCGACCGCTCAGCCGCTTATGCCGCGCGTTATCTCGCTAAGAATGTGGTCGCCGCCGGGCTTGCCGATAAATGCACACTGCAGGTCTCCTACGCGATCGGCGTATCCCAGCCTCTCTCGCTCTATGTGGACCTGCATGGCACTGGCAGCGTCGCCGAGGGCAAGCTTGAGCAGGCTTTGCGCCAAGTCATGGATTTGAGCCCGCGCGGCATCAGGGAGCATCTCAAGCTCTCCCGCCCGATCTACGAGCGCACGGCTGCCTATGGCCATTTTGGACGCCAGCCCGACAATGATGGCGGCTTTTCGTGGGAGCGACTCGATCTCGTCGAGCCGATCCGCGCCGAGTTGACCTAACCCGCTTCATCCTTAGCCTTATTGTCATCGCCCGGCTTGACCGGGCGATCCAGTAATCACAGAGCTATCGGCAACGAAGGCCAGTTGTTACTGGATGCCCGCCTGCGCGGGCATGACAATGGTGCGTGAATTGGCGCCGCAGACACGTCCGACCGCCGAGGTTAAGCCGCTCAGGTCCTATGGCCGGCGCAAGGCCAAGCCCCTGAGCGCTCGGAAAGAGCGCCTCATTGCCGACCTCCTGCCGAAGCTTAAACTCGACCTCAAGGCCCCTGCTCCGAAGTGTCTGCAAGACCTCTTCCCGGTGCTAGTCAGAGAGGTTTGGCTCGAAATAGGATTCGGCTCTGGCGAGCATCTCCTGTTTCAGGCAGGGCACCACATAGATATCGGATTCATCGGCTGCGAGCCGTTCGTCAACGGGGTGGCGAGCCTGCTCGGTGCGATCGAGACGAGTAGGGTCAAGACGATTAGGGTCCATGACGGCGACGCGCGCGAGGTGCTTGGCTGGCTTCCCGAGAGCGGAGTTTCTCGGCTCTTTATTCTGTTTCCTGATCCTTGGCCGAAGAAGCGGCACCTCAAGCGCAGGCTCATCTCGCCGGAGACCATCGCGCACTTCGCTCGCGTACTGGCGCCCGGCGGCGAGCTTAGATTTGCGAGCGACAGCGGCGA
>JBKOWI010000136.1:0-21986 GCA_046724315.1 Pseudomonadota bacterium
AGGGCAGGGACGTGCACCTGGTCGGCCTTGTAGTTGCCGGTCAGCGCGTACATCACGATGTTGACCCCTGCGCGGAACGCCATCTCGCGCTGCACCTCGCCGCCGGGCACGGTCGGGTAGATCGGCCGGTTCGATTCATCGAGGGCCCAGGCGCCGGCGAAGTCGTTGGATGTGATGACGATCGAGCTCACCCCGTCGGTGCGGCGCGAGCGTTCGGTGCGCTCGGCCTCGTCCTGCGGCTCGGCCTCGACCCAAAGCGAGCCGCCGTCGAAGCGGCCGGGGAAGCTCCGCATCAAATAGAAGGACTTGGTGAGCACGTGGTTCTCCGGCACCGGCTCGAGCGGCGGAATGTCGAGCTGGCCGACCAGACGCGTCAGTGCCTTGTTCTGAGTGCTCGCGCCGGTGAGCTCGGTATCGTGGTCGCGCGTATCGAAGATGATAAGGCCGCCTTGCTTCATAAAGGCGTCGATCTTGGCGAGTGTCGTGTCGGACAGCGGTTTTGCGTCCTCGCGCACCGGCCAATAAAGGATCGGGAAGAAGGCTAGCTCGTCCTTCTCGATGTCGACGCCCATGGGGTCGGCGGGCTCGAGCGCGGTTCGCGCGCGCAAGATCTTGCTCAATCCCGACAGGCCTTCCTCGCTGGTGCGGTCAATCTCCGGATCGCCGGTGACGACGTAGGCAAGGTGAGTCTGAAGCGATGCCTTCAGCGCGAACTCGTCAGCGGGTGTTGCGGCCTTCGGCTCCTCTTCGGCCCCGGCCGGCAACGGAGTCTGAGGCAGGAGCGCAAGCGCCAGCAGAATGGCTGCTCCTGCTGGGGCGGCGCGGAGGCGCAGCCTCCACCCTGAGCTCAGCACCAGCATGGCGAGAACGTCGGCGATAAAGAGAGCGAGCGCTGCAAAATAGAGCCACGGCTCGAGCGCCATGGGCTTCCGCAACGGGTAGCCGCCCATTTCGTTCGCGCCCTCGATCTTTGGCAGCGGCTTGAGCACGGTTTTGGCGGTGACGATGTTGAAGGCTCTCGCCGCGCCCGACGGACCATAATAGCCGGGCGGATGGTCGGGCCCTGGGCTCGTGGTGTCGAGCTTGTCCGGCGCGATCGGCGCGGCCCTTAGCGGCGGAGAGCCGAGCTGGCCGTAGCCGTCGAGCGTCTGGACCGGTGAAAGGGCGCCCGAAGACGCCGGGCTAGTCGAAGCTTGCGGCTTGGCCTCCATGGTCGCAGCGGCCTGGTCGCCGCCTGCGATCGAAACCTGGCTCGGACCGAGCGTGACGACGCGGCGCAGCATCTCCACGAACAAACCGGACAGGGGAAGATTCGACCAGTCGGAATTTGCCGTGATGTGGAACAGGACGATGTAGCCTTGCCCCTGCTTCAAGGCAGTGACCAGTGGCGTGCCGTCGGCAAGCGTGGCCCACACTTCGGCGTCGGAGGCGACGGTCGGATCGGCAAGAACCTGGCGATTGATCTTTACATCCTCAGGGACGGTCAGGCCGCGGAACGGACTCTTCTCGTCGAACGGCGCGAGCGGCTGCGGCGTGCTCCAGGAGAGAGAGCCTCCGAGCGAACGTCCGCCGCGGCGCAAGGCTACTGGCAACAGCTCATCGCCGCCCTGCTCGAGACGCGGCCCGGCGAAGCGGATAAGCACGCCGCCAGCTTTGAGCCATGAGCCAAGCTCTTCCTGCGTGCCGGCAACGAGCTTGCCGATGTCTGCGAGCACAATGGTGACCACCCTCTGGTCGATGAGCTCGTGCACGGCGGTGGCGACATTGCCTTCGTTCGGCGTGACCACGTCGGCGTAGGGAGAAAGCGCGCGCTGCACATAATAGAGTGGTGACAGCAGCGGCTGTGCCGCCTCGCGCGATTCACCCGAGACGATGCCGACACGATGCCATTGCGAGCGCGCGTCGAGGAGGTGGACGGCTCCTGCGGAGCGCTCGCCGGCAATCTCGATGCGCGCCACCTGATTGCGGATCTCGAGCGGAAGGTCGAAGCGGGCGGCGGTCTCGTGTGCGCCTTCGGCAATGGAGAACTGGGCTTCGCCGAGTGGCTCGCCGCGCCCCGTGAGCGCTTTGACGATGCCCGAGCGCGGGCCGTCCGCGGCGCTCAGCACGCGCGCGGTGAGCTCGCCGCCATCCCCGGACGCCTGCCCAAGAGCAAGCGCAGCGTTCTCCTTCTCCGGACGCAAAACTGCGAAGCTTCCGGTCGAGCCCGCAAGTTTGCGCAGAGTGGCCGCGAAGGAATCGCCCTCGCCATTGTCGAGGCCATCCGTGAGCCAGACCACGCTGAAGCCGGTTTTGCCGGCAAGCTGCTTGTCGAGAGTCGCAACAAGCGCCGCACGGTCCGGTGCGTAAGGCTCAGGTGCAAGACCGCCAACGCGCTCGCGTGCTTGATCCGGGCTCAACGGGTCGCTGACCGGCTGGCCCGGGGCGGTCGGCGCCAGCACCACGGTCGAGCCGTCGCGGCCGGCACGGTCGATGGCCGCCTCGATCGCCTCGCGCCGCTCCGGCCAATGCGTCGCCGACGCCCAGCCATTGTCGACAACGAGAAGGAGGGGACCTCCGCCGGTCAAGGTTTGGCGGTCAGGGTTCAGCACTGGCCGCGCCAGAGCGAGAATGATCACTGCGGCGAGCAGCATGCGCAAGGCGGTGAGCCACCATGGGCTGTGCGCCGGCGTCTCCTCGCTTGACTTGAGATCCTTCAGCAGCCGCGTCGGTGGAAACACCACCACCTGCGGACTCGGCGGCGTCATGCGCAACAGCCACCAGATAGCGGGAAGCGCGACGAGCGCCGCCAAAATCCAAGGCTGCATGAAGCCAATGCTGCCGATTGTGATCATGGCTGCTGGCTCCCGGCTCTTTCGCCACTAACGACAGGGCGCGGCGGCCGGTAGCGGTAATCGCGTTCGAGGCCTGCGAGCCGATTGTGAATCGCAAGAACGACCTCCTCGGCCGGCCGATCGGTGTGGTGCACGACGAAGGACCAGCCGAGCCTGCGCGTCGCCTCGATGAGATCACGGCGGTGTTGCTTGAGCCGCTCCCGGTAGCGCTCGCGCAAGGTTTCGGCGCGCCCGGCTATCATGCGGTCTCTGCCTTCGCTCGCGGTGAACTCGGTGCGGCCACTGTAGGGGAGGGTCTCCTCTGCCGGGTCTAGCACCTGCACGAGATGGCCGCGCACGCCTTGCGCCGCGATCCTCTTAAGGCTATCGGCCGTCTCCGGCACTGGCTCGAGAAAATCGCTGAACAGTAGGCACTCCGAGAAGCGGCTGAGCTTGGCCGGCTCAGGCAGGCTCGCCTCCTCGGTGTCGCGCATCAGAACTTCGGCAACCCGACGGGCGGCGTTGCGGCCCCTGAACGGCTGGCCGCCAAGCACGCCGATGCGCTCGCCGCCGCGGGCGAGAAGCTCGGTAATGGCGAGCGCGAGCACGACGGCTCGGCTCTCCTTGGAGGTCTTGGCTAGCGGCGAGCGAAAGCGCATCGAGGGCGAAAGATCGACCCACAGCCAGGCTGTATGCGCGGCCTCCCATTCGCGCTCGCGCACGAAGAGATGGTCTGAGCTTGCCGAGCGCCGCCAATCGATGCCCGACGCAGGATCATTCTGGTCATAGTGGCGGAATTGCCAGAAGGTTTCGCCGGGGCCAGCGCGGCGGCGGCCATGGGTGCCATGAGCCACAGTGTGGGCAACGCGCAGTGCCTCGATGAGGAGCGCCGGCATGCGCGCGGCCAAGCCGTGGGCCTCGGCTTCCTCGGCTGGAAATGGCTGAAAAACTCTCTCCCGCGCGTCGGCCAAGACTTAAATCACCCTAGCGGCTCGACGAGTTTCGCCACCACGTCGCTCATCTCGACCTTCTCCGAGCGAGCGGCGAAGGTGAGCGCCATGCGGTGCTTGAGCACGGGCTCGGCGAGATCGATCACATCGTCGATGGAAGGCGCAAGCCGTCCCTCGATCAGCGCCTTTGCGCGCACGGCAAGCATCAGCGCCTGACTCGCGCGGGGACCCGGGCCCCAGGCAATCATATCGTCGAGCTCCTGGTCGATGCCGGTGCCAGGCCGAGCCGAGCGGACTAGCTTCAGGATGGCATCGACCACCTGGTCGCCGACGGGGAGCTGACGCACGAGCCGCTGCGCCATCATCAGCTCGTCGGCCGAGAGGATCGTCTTCAGAACGCGGTCCTCGACGCCGGTGGTGGCGAACAGCATGCGCCGCTCGGCGGCAACATCGGGATAGGACACGTCGATCTGCAGCAGGAAGCGGTCGAGCTGCGCTTCTGGGAGGGGATAGGTGCCCTCCTGCTCGAGTGGGTTCTGAGTCGCGAGCACATGGAACGGGCGCGGCACGTCATGGCGCACGCCGGCCACCGTCACGTGATGCTCCTGCATGGCCTGAAGCAGAGCCGACTGCGTCTTCGGGCTCGCGCGGTTGATCTCATCGGCCATGAGCAACTGAGTGAAGATCGGACCCTTGACGAACCGGAAACCCCGCCGGCCGCCGGCGCCTTCCTCCAGTACCTCAGACCCAACGATGTCGGACGGCATCAGGTCCGGCGTGAACTGGATGCGCTTGTTCTCGAGTCCAAGCACGGTGCCGAGCGTCTCGACGAGGCTCGTCTTGGCGAGGCCCGGCACGCCGATCAGAAGCGCGTGGCCGCCGGAAAGCACCGTGATCAGAGCAAGGTCGATGACCCGGTCCTGGCCGAAGATGACCGAAGCCGTGGTCTCACGCACTTTCTGGATCTTGGTGCCGACCTCTTCGATGCGATCGACAAGCTGGGTCTCGTTAGGAGCAAGTGTTGTCATGGCTTCAGTTTCGCTTAATCCTGGGGCTAGAGGACTATAGGGCCAAAGTGCTCGTGAGGAAGAAACACTTTGAGGGGCAAATCGGTCACAATCCTGTTTGCTTTGGGCAGTTTTCGCCAGCGCTCGCTGGGAGGATTGGAGGTCGGAGGCCGCCGAAGCGATGCCTGACCAGGACGAAAGAGACGTTCTCGTAGCACTGGAAAAGGTTCGCGGCAAACCGGGTTCCGCTCCATTGCCAAACATTAATCTTTGCGGTGATATCGGGCTCAAAATTGGCCGCGACGGGACCTGGTACTACCAGGGCGGACCGATCCAGAGATTGCCGCTCGTCAAGCTGTTCGCCTCGGTGCTCCGCCTTGAGGATGACGGACGCTATCACCTCGTCACTCCAGTCGAGAAGGTGCCAATCGAGGTCGAGGGGATGCCGTTTGTCGCCGTGGAAATGAGGCGAACGGGCAGAGGCAAAGCGCAGGTCCTCACTTTCCGCACCAATGTGGACGACATGATCACCGCTGATGCCGACCACCCGATAGGATTTGAACCTGGAAAACTCGGTGGCTTCACCCCTTTCGTCGTGGTGCGCGACGGCTTGGCCGCGCAGCTTGCCCGGCCCATCTACTATGAGCTTGCCGCTTTGGCCGTCGAGGCCGGCGAGGGGAGGAAGGCCGGGGTCTGGAGCGGAGGGATGTTCTTCCCGTTCCCGGACCCTGAGCCAAGCATCTAGCGCAGTAGCGCCACTCGCTTTGTGTGATCGCCGCCGCTATGGTGCGGGCGTTTCGTGACAGAGGTCAAAGCGCCGCGATGTTGCGCATCGCCCTGATCGATATCGTTCTGTTCGCGCTGCCCTTCCTCATTTATGCGGGCTACATGCTCGCGGTGAAAAGGGCCACTCCGGCAGGGATCTGGCAGGGCGCGCCCATCCTTTGGCTGCTCGCCGCCGGCTGCGGACTCTTGCTCGTCACCATGGCGACCCTCATTCAATTCTCGGGCGGGAAGCCTGGCGGGACCTATCACCCGCCCACGCTGAACGACGGCGTGGTCAAACCAGGCGAGATCGACTGACGGCTTTCCGAGATGACCAAGCGAGCCATCAGTCCCGCAATGGCGCCACCTTCGCTGAAAGATGCCGAGTGGCTCAAGCGGCCGGAAACCCGCCGCGTGTTCGCTGCGCTGAGCGGCAATGGTGTGGAGACGCGCGCCGTGGGCGGCGCCGTGCGCAATACGCTGCTGGGCGAACCAGTCAAGGAGATCGATCTCGCCACCACAGCGCGGCCAGAACAGGTGATCGCGCTCGCCAAGAAAGCCGGATTGAAGCCTGTGCCGACCGGTATCGAGCACGGTACGGTGACGGTGATCGCCGACGGCGTGCCGTTCGAGGTGACGACGCTCCGCTCCGACGTCGAGACCTTCGGTCGCCATGCCACGGTGGCCTTCACCAAGGATTGGGAGGAGGACGCGCGCCGCCGCGATTTCACTCTGAACGCACTTTACGCTGACAGCGACGGAACGGTGTTCGATCCGCTCGACGGCTATGCCGATCTTCTCGAAGGTCGCGTTCGATTCATCGGCGACGCAGAAGCGCGCATCAAGGAGGATTATCTCCGCATCCTGCGTTTCTTCCGGTTCAACGCCTATTACGGCAAAGGCCCATTCGATGAAGCGGGGCTGAAGGCCGCAGTGAAGCTCCACGCGGGCCTCGAACGGCTCTCGGCCGAGCGGGTGAGCGCCGAGATGCGAAGTCTGCTTGTTGCTCCGCAGGCGATGCGCGCGGTTGCGGCCTTGCTCGACTATGGGCAGCTCGTCGGGTTGCTCGGCGGCGTGCCGCGGCTTGCCCGCTTCGAGCGGCTCGTCGCGATCGAGGAGGCGCTTGGTGTTGAGCCTGAGGCCATGCCGAGACTCGCAGCGCTCGGCGTGTTCGTGCAGGAGGATGCCTCGCGCCTTGCTGCGCGTCTCAGGCTGTCAAATGCCGAACGCGCCGTACTCGAGCTTGGCGCCGCGGAGCCTGGCGAGCTCCCGGACGGAAACGCGGCCAAGCGCGCGCTCTACCGGCTGGGCTCAAGCGACTTTGCGCGTCATGTGCTGCTAGCCTGGGCCGACTCAGGCGCCGGGCCTGAGGACAAGGCATGGCGGGCTGCGCTTGCTCTCCCTGAGCGCTGGAAGGCGCCCGCCTTTCCTCTGCGCGGCGCTGATATCATGGCGCTCGGCGGTCTCAGAGGGCCCGAGGTCGGCGAGATGCTGCGACGGCTCGAAGCGGAGTGGATCGCCGGAGGTTTTTCCGCATCGCGCGAGGACCTCCTCGCGCGCGCTGCGGCGCTCAGCCGAAAATCACCCAGGCAAGACCGATAAGCGTCGCCGCGAAGGCGAGCGCCACCGGTATCAGCGCCGTCTCGATGAGAACGTCGCGCCCACTCATGGTGCTGCTGCCGATTGCGACCTTACTGCGGAGAAATTCGCGCAAGCGCATCGTGCGCGAAGGCCAGCGCGGGTCCTTCACGCTATACGACGCCGTCAACAGGAACAGCGTGAAGAACATCATGAAGAACAGTGTGACGATCACCGGAAGGTAATCGATCTCAGGTCCCGCTGCGAAGGCGACCCAGACCACGGCAATGAACCAAAGCGCTGCCGCAAGCGCGGTCTCGACGGCAATAGGATGCACGCCGACCTCGGTCGCTTCCGCACCTTCGGCGCTGCTCGCCTCCGGTTCGCCCGTCGGAACGAGAGCACGACCGGTCTCGCGATCTTCCGAAGGTCTCCTCGCGTGGAGCTCACTACGGTGCTCAGTGTGTCTGGTTGCACGGACTGACATATAGCCTCCAATAACGGCCCCCACGTCAGCCTATCTGTCCAATAGATGCAGGAGATGATGGTTCCGGCTCGACCGCAGCTATTTCGGCGCGGGCGGCGAGGCGGCGCGGCTAAGCCAACCGCTTGATCAGCGCCATAGCTGCGGCAGGAGCGCGCAGCTTCCCTTCATGAATGAAGTAGATGAACACGTCGCGCGGTTTTGTTTCGGGCTTGTGCGTGGCGTCGATCACTTGAAGGTCGGCCGGCACGGAGCCCGCCGCCCAGGTCCGCGCACGCTCGGCCCATTCATCGAGCGCCCTTGGCGGATAAGCAGTGGGGACCGTGTCGTTGCCCCTCTGGAGCCGTGCGTAGACCACATCGCCACTGAGATCGGCGATCGACGGAAAATCTTCGGCCTCGGTAAAGACCGGTGCAACGTCAGAGTCACGCAGCAGCTTGACGAACTCGGGTGTGCGGAAGCTTGCGTGACGCACCTCCATCACATGGTGAAGATTCCGGCCGTCAATCTCGCGCGGCAGGTGGTCGAGAAACTTGCCGAAATCGTCCTTGTCGAATCGTTTGAACGGCGCGAACTGCCACAGCACCGGCCCAAGTTTGTCGCCGAGTTCGCTTAGCCCAGATTCGATGAAGCGCTTGATGAAGCCGCCGGTCTCGGCCAGCACCTTCTGGTTCGTCACAAGGCGCGGTCCCTTCATCGAGAACATGAAACCGTCGGGTGCCGTCTTGCCCCACCCACGGAAGCTTTTGGCGCTTTGCAGCCGGTAATGCGTTGCGTTGATCTCGATCGAGGTGAGGTGCGAGCTCGCATAGGCAAGCTCGTCGGCCTGCTTCAGGCCTTTCGGATAGAAAGTGCCGCGCCACGGCGCGTAGGACCACCCGCCGATGCCGACGCGAATACGCCCCGACACTTGTCCTTTCTTCTTGGTCATCGAGCGCAGTCGCTGAGAGCTACACGACCCGCTTCAGAATCTGACCGATCTCGGCTTGTGAGAAAGCACGCAAAGTTTCGGTACGAACATTGCCGAGCTTGCCGGCGCTCAATCCGAAGACCGTCATGGTCTCGTCGTCTGGCGCTTCGAGAATTAGAGCAACATCGTATCGGCCGATCGTCCAAAAAAGATCGCGCACCTTGGCGCCGACCTTCTTTACCAGCGCTTTGGCGGCGTCGGCACGCTTGCTTGTATCCGCCACGTTGCGAATGCCTTGATCGGTGAATTGACCGAGAACGATATAGGTCGCCATGGGCACCTCCTTAGACCGGTTTAGAGTCTTCAAGGTGCCACCGCGCCGCTCGCAAGGCTAGGCATGACCAAAACAAAGAGCCGCGCCCGAAGGCGCGGCTCGATGTACGCTTACGCTACTGAACGCAACTAGAAGTCCATGTCGCCCATGCCGCCGGCTCCAGGAGGCATGGCCGGGGCCTTCTTCTTCGGCTTCTCGGCCACCATCGCCTCGGTGGTAATGAGGAGGCCGGCCACCGACGCCGCATCCTGCAGCGCCGTGCGCACGACCTTGGCCGGGTCGATCACGCCCTGCTTGACCAGGTTGCCATATTCGCCGGTCGCGGCATTGAAGCCGAAGGCATAGTCGTCCTTGTCGACGATCTTGCCCACGACCACTGCGCCGTCCTCGCCGGAATTCTCGGCGATCTGACGCGCGGGAGCCTGAACGGCGCGGCGTACGATATTGACGCCGACCTTTTGGTCCTCGTTCGCAGTTTTGACCTGATCGAGCACCTTCTGGCTACGGATCAGAGCTACGCCGCCGCCGGGCAGGATGCCCTCCTCGACAGCCGCGCGAGTCGCGTTCAACGCATCGTCGACGCGATCCTTCTTCTCCTTCACCTCGACCTCGGTGGCACCGCCGACCTTGATCACGGCAACGCCGCCTGAGAGTTTCGCCAGCCGCTCTTGCAGCTTCTCGCGATCGTAGTCGGAGGTGGTGTCCTCGATCTGCTGCTTGATCTGGGCGACGCGGGCCTCGATGTCGGCCTTCTTGCCGGCGCCGTCCACGATGGTGGTGTCATCCTTGGTGATGACCACCTTCTTGGCATGGCCGAGCATGTCGAGCGTCACGTTCTCGAGCTTGATGCCGAGGTCTTCGGAGATGACCTGGCCGCCGGTCAATACTGCGATGTCCTGCAGCATGGCCTTGCGGCGATCGCCGAAGCCCGGCGCCTTGACGGCGGCGACCTTCAAGCCGCCGCGCAGCTTGTTGACCACGAGCGTAGCGAGCGCCTCACCCTCGACGTCCTCGGCGATGACGAGCAGGGGCTTGCCCGACTGCACCACGGCCTCGAGCAGAGGCAGGATGGTCTGAAGGTTCGAGAGCTTCTTCTCGTTGATCAGGATGTACGGGTTCTCGAGCTCGACGCGCATCTTGTCCGCGTCGGTGATGAAATAGGGCGAGATGTAGCCGCGGTCGAACTGCATGCCCTCGACCACCTCGAGCTCGGTATCGAGTGCCTTGGCCTCCTCGACCGTGATCACGCCGTCATTGCCCACCTTCTGCATGGCCTCGGCGATGAAGCGACCGATCTCCGAGTCGCCATTGGCGGAGATAGTGCCGACCTGGGCGATCTCCTCATTCGACGTCACCTTCTTGGCTTTGGCCTTGAGCTCGTTCACGACGGCGCCGACAGCGAGGTCGATGCCGCGCTTGAGGTCCATGGGGTTCGAGCCGGCAGCCACCGACTTGGCGCCTTCCCGCACGATGGCGTGAGCGAGCAGGGTGGCGGTGGTGGTGCCGTCGCCAGCGCTGTCGGAGGTCTTCGAGGCCACCTCGCGCACCATCTGTGCGCCCATGTTCTCGAACTTATCCTCGAGCTCGATCTCCTTCGCGACCGTGACACCGTCCTTGGTGATGCGCGGCGCGCCGAACGACTTCTCGAGCACGACATTGCGGCCCTTGGGGCCAAGCGTCACTCTGACCGCATTGGCCAGGATGTCGATGCCGTGCAGCATGCGCTCACGGGCGTCTTGGGCAAATTTCACTTCCTTAGCAGGCATTGTTTTCTACTCCGTGGGGCAGGTTGCCGGCCTAAGCGGCTTTCTTCTTCGCGGCGACGTCCTCGAGCACGCCGAGAATGTCGCTTTCCTTCATGATGAGAAGCTCTTCCCCGTCGATCTTAACTTCGGTGCCGGACCACTTGCCGAACAGCACGCGATCGCCCGGTTTTACATCGAGGGGCTGGACATTTCCCTTCTCGTCAGGAGCGCCGGGGCCTACGGCGACGATTTCGCCCTGCTGCGGCTTCTCCTTGGCGGTATCAGGAATGATAATGCCGCCCTTGGTCCTCTCGTCCTCCTGGATCCGGCGTACGACGACGCGGTCATGCAATGGACGAAACTTCATCTCTCTCCTCCAGCGATATCTGATGTGATAGGTGCGCCCGCTCGGCCGCACCCGTGCGGCTATGTAGATGGCCAATTTAGCACTTTCAAGACGAGAGTGCTAAGCCCGCTAGCAATTATTCCTGCATGCTGCCAACGCTCTGATTTAGCTTACAATTTACTTGCCGCAACCAAGGGCGGCGGTTAACACTTATGAACTTGCAAAAGAGTCGAAAAAGACCGGACCAGCAGGACTAAAACAATGGACGCTTCCTTCGTTCGCCAACTCGAGGGCTTCTCGCTGACCACAGCAGAAATCCTCTACCGCCTGCCCGACCATCCCAAGCTTTTGCAAAGCTATATCTGGCAGGACTACGACCTCGCGCCGCGCTTCCCCAAACTCGTCGACTTTCTCGACTTCTGGGATGCCAATCTCGACGGCGCGCTCTACCGCATTCGGGTCGCGCACCGGCGATTGATCTCGCCGCGTGAGTTCCGCTTCGTGGATGGCGAGCTCCTGCTGCACTAGACTCAGACATTCACTTTCACTCGGTCATGCCCGGCCGAAGTGCCGGGCACCCACGATTTTTTGCAGCTCATGCCGCGGCCAAAATCGTGGATGGCCGGGACAAGCCCAGCCATAACGAATGGTTGGTTAGGGACTTCCGCTGATTAATGCCCGAACTCGTAGATGTGGGCCTTCTCGCTGTCGAGCACAGGCTTCAGGGAGCGGAACGCCCTCGGATAGAGATAGAAGGGCACGCGCGGGAAGAGGTGATGGATGAGGTGGAAGTTCTGGAACATGTAAAGCCCGTTGGCGACCGGCTCCAGCACTTTTCCCTTGAACCAGAACACATTGGTGTCGCGATAGCGCTCATGCACCTCATGCGGCTTGTGCGTCAGATAGGCGAAGAAATAGATGATCATCGCCGAGGCGATGATGTGCGGAAAGATCCACAGCATCAGGACCTCACGCCAATAGCCGAACACTGAAAGCACCAGCGCGATCGCGTAGAAGGCCGCGTACATCGTCGCGATGTGGATGGTCAGCGGCCGCATGCCGGGAATGTGGGCGTGGAAGGCGATGTGCCGCCAGAAATAGCGATGATACCAGAATACGATGGTGAAGCAGCGAAACAGGATTCTGAACGGGCCCTGGACGGCGACCCAGTGGTCGGGGTCGATCTCCTCGTTGTTGGTGTCCCGGTGATGAGCAAGATGCATGTAGCGAAAGGCTTTGTATTCATGCAGCAAGATCGCGCCGCACACATAGCCGACGAGGTGGTTCAACCAGAGATAGTTTGAATCCCGGCCGGCGATATTGGCGTGGCAGGCCTCATGCAGCGGCGTCTGGTCCGTGTAGAGGATCAGCGAATTGAGAATAAGCCCGAGCCAGAGCGGGATGATGCGCATGGTCGCGAGTGCAGTGACGAGCGCGAAGGCCGCCACGATGCCAAGTGCGAGGAACACGGTCGGCCAGGCCACCATGCCCTGATAGGGCCTGACCAGGCCGAGCGCCTGACGGTCGGCTGGTGCATTCGGAGCATCGCGGGGTTTGTCGATTTCCGGTTCAGCAGCAGCAACAAAATTCATCGTCCAAGAGTCCTTCCTCTTCGTCCCCAATCCAGTGGCAGATGCAGGGTTCCGACCCGGCCTGCCCAGCATTTTTGTTCGGACTCATCCCGGAGCCGTCTATTTCGCCCATGAAGCTGCCTCAATCAAGACACAATGGGACGAGCCCCGCGGCCGAGTTGCCGCAGGGGTAAACGCAGCGTCAAAATCCGAATTTTTACGGGAGATTAGCCGCGCGAGCAGCCGCGCGGTCGCTTATCGCGCAAGAGGGGATTAAGCAATCTGCCCGGGCCGGCGGCAGCACCGGCCCGAGAACTATAACCGCCAATTCGCCGGTCAGCCTAGCGGCAGAAATACCAGCCGCCGTCAGCCGCCTGGAAATAGCCCGTGCTCGGGTTGAAATACGGGCCGTGGATGTTGCGGCAATAGCGGTACCAGGCCGGGCTCCATGGCGGCGGCCCGTAGGCCGCCGGGCCGTAATAGGCCGGAGGCGGTGGGGGAGCCACATAGACGGTGGATGGCGTCAGCGCGCTTCCCACCACAGCGCCGATACCGAAGCCGAGCAGGCCTGCGCCAACGGCATTGCCGTGGCCGGCCTCTGCCGGCGCGGGCATCGACAGCGCGAGTGTGCCGACTAGCGCCGCCGCGGCGATGGCTTTCAAGAGTCCTTTGGTCATTGTCTTGTCCCGTTAGCCGAAGAGGGCCCGCAACGCGCGGGCGAGGTGCCCCAGTGATTTGGGATTATTACGTTTTGCACCTGCTTTTTGGCAAAATAGAGCCGTCAGAATGAATCACAGGTTAAGTAAAACGCCCTCCTCGGACGAATGGACTCGCCTATCAGTGTCATCGCCCGGCTTGACCGGGCGATCCAGTAATCCCGGTAGGCAGCAACTAGGAACACAAGTGGGTACTGGATGCCCGCTTTCGCGGGCATCACATGGCCGAGCTGGATAAATGAAAACCGCCGGGCGCGAACGCCCGGCGGTCATGAAAGTCGGGTCAGGCGCGCTTAGCTGGCGAGCTGGACGTTGGCGGCCTGCTTGCCGCGGCCGCGGCGGTCGTCCTCGATCTCGAAGGAGACCTTGTCGCCCTCGTTGAGGGCGGGCACGCCGCTCCGCTCGAGAGCGGAAGCATGCACGAATACGTCCTTGCCGCCATCTTCGGGCTGAATGAAGCCGAAGCCGCGCGCATGATTGAAGAATTTCACTGTGCCATTGACACGAGCCATGGGGAATTTCCTTTCCCGTTGAAGTTTCACACAAACGGGCCATAAGGCGCCCCCGAAAGGGGATTCCTTCGGCGTCTTGAGATGTCAGGAAAGGGTCGTGCTCTGTTGAGGCGCGATAGTCACTTGCCGTCGTCCAAGTCCGCGCCCAAAGCCTTGGGCGCCCGGTCCTGGCAGCATGGGCGAAGTGGACGGGCTTGGCAAGCCCGAAGTGGGCTCTCCCGATCACAATCTCGACCGCAGTTAAACGTCACATGAACGGAAGCCTCAGGCTGAGTTCAGCCGCGAAGTCCTAAGCACGAGCACGACGCGCGGAGATGCGCGACCTGCTCGGAGGCTTCGCAATGTTGAGGAAGATCGTCCTTTTTCTGCTTCTCGCCGCGCTCGCTGCGCGGCTCGCCTACGATGCGCCGGTGATCCAGACGCGCGTCGTCATCGAAGTGAAGCGGGACTCAGCCCCGAACATCACCCAGCCCTTCATGTATGGCGGCATCAGGGGCTAAGGCCAGCGCACCAGAGGGGGCAGGGAGGATAGGATCGCCTCGACATTGCCGCCGGTCTTAAGCCCGAAGATCGTGCCGCGGTCGTAGAGCAGGTTGAACTCGACATAGCGCCCGCGGCGCACAAGCTGTTCCTCGCGGTCCGCCTCGGTCCACGACGTTGCGATATTGCGCCTGACGATCTCTGGATAAATTTCAAGGAATGCGCGGCCGACCTTCTGCGTGAAGGAGAAATCTGCCGCCCAATCTCCCGTATCGAGATAGTCGAAGAAAATGCCACCGATCCCGCGCATCTCGCCGCGATGCGGAAGATAGAAATATTCATCGCACCAGCGCTTGAAACGCGCGTAGTCGGCCGACTTCTCGCCATCGCAGGCCGCCTTCATCGCCGCGTGGAAGTCGCGTGAATCTCGATCCTCTTGCGTGCGGCGGCGCGCGAGCACTGGCGTGAGGTCGCCGCCGCCGCCGAACCAGCCCTTAGATGTCACCACCATGCGCGTGTTCATATGCGCGGTCGGCGCATTCGGGTTCACGGGATGTGCGATGAACGAGATGCCGCTCGCCCAGAAGCGCGGGTCCTCGTCGGCGCCGGGAATCTGCTTAGCGAACTCCGGCGCGAAAGTGCCGTGCACAGTCGAGGTATGACAGCCGGCCTTCTCGAATACGCGGCCGGACATCATCTCCATGACGCCGCCCCCTCCGTCGCCGCCGGCATGATCGGTGCGGGTCCATGGCTTTTGCACGAAGCGCCCGGCTTCCTTCTCCTCGCAGCCGGGCAGTCCTTCTGCCGCGTGCTCGATCGCCTCGAGGCTCGCGCAGAGGAGATCGCGCAGCTCCTCGAACCAGGCGCGGGCGCGCTTCTTCCCTGTCTCAAGCGCAGAGTCCAAAGGCTCTGACACATTTGGCTGTTTCGGAGTTTGTAAGTCCATCCTGCCTGGCGCTTACGTCTTAGCGCCCTTGCGGTCAATGCCATCGCCCGCCACATGCAGCGCGACAAGTCCGCTGTGCAAATCGATGCCACATCGCGGCCTCTCTCGAAGTTTAGCGAATGCGCCAATTTGACCAAAACCGGTGCTGGACAACATCAGGTCCTGATGCAAGAAAGCAACGCAAAAGAAGGCCGGACAGCGGCCCCGGGGGAGGCAAACCCCAAGGCGCGTTGGGTTTGGGCACGGCCGCAAGGCTGGGGGGCTGGAGCTTTTGGCCTCCCCTTTCGCGGCCGTTTTGACATGCGGTTGTCGCTTGGGAGCTTCCTCTCAAGCCTCTGACGTAGGAGCTTTTGGCCCGATGGCCAACAACGAAACTCCCTTTGATCCTTCCCTGATGGACGACGAGGAGCCGACGCGGCGCGATGTCATTCTGATCGCGGCGGGAGGCTTTGCTGCGATCGGCGCGGCTGCCGCGCTTTGGCCCTTGCTCGATCAGATGAACCCAGACGCCTCCGCGCTCTCGCTCGCCACCACCGAGGTCGACATCTCGCATGTCGATGCGGGACAGGCCATCACCGTGATGTGGCGCGGCAAGCCGATCTTCATCCGCCACCGCACCGATACCGAGATTGCCAAGGCCAAGGACACGCCGCTTTCCGACCTGCCCGACCAGCTTGCCCGCAACGCCAATCTCCCCGAGGATGCGCTGGCCGATGACGCGAACCGCGCCGCCAAGGACCGCGAGCCCTGGCTCGTGATGATCGGCATCTGCACCCATCTCGGCTGCATCCCGAAAGGGCAGGCGGTAGGCGACTACAAGGGAGAGTTCGGCGGGTGGTTCTGCCCGTGTCACGGCTCGCAATACGACACCGCTGGCCGCATCCGCAAAGGCCCCGCGCCGCAGAACCTCGCCATCCCGCCTTACGCCTTCGCTTCGGACACCAAGATCAAGATCGGCTAGCGCCCATCATGGCCCATCCCTCGACCTATAAACCGGGCAGCCGTTTCGGAGCCTGGCTCGATGTGAGGCTTCCGGTTGCGCGGCTGACGCACGATCAGTTCCTCGCCTATCCCACACCGCGCAATCTTAACTATTGGTGGACGTTCGGCGGCATCCTCACCTTCATGCTCGGCGTGCAGATCGCCACCGGCATCGTGCTCGCCATGCACTACGTGCCGACCGCCGAAGGCGCCTTCGACAGCGTCGAAAAGATCATGCGCGACGTGAACTGGGGCTGGCTGCTCCGCTACACCCACGCGGTCGGCGCCTCGATGTTCTTCCTTGCCGTCTACATCCACACTTTCCGCGGCCTCTATTACGGTTCCTACAAGGCGCCGCGCGAAGTGCTGTGGATCCTTGGCGTACTCATCCTCCTCTTGATGATCGCCACGGCCTTCATGGGATACTCGCTCGTGTGGGGGCAGATGAGCTTCTGGGCGGTGACGGTGATCACCAATCTGTTCTCATCGCTCGATATGGTGATCCCCGGCCTCGGCACCACCCTGGTGCAATGGATCTGGGGCGGGTTCTCGGTCGGCGCGCCGACGCTCAACCGGCTCTACAGCCTGCATTATCTCTTGCCGTTCATCATCGCAGGCGTCGTCATCTTGCATATCTGGGCGCTGCACATTCCCGGCAACAACAACCCGACGGGAATTGAAGTGAAGACGGCGCGCGATGTCGTGCCGTTCCATCCCTACTACACGATCAAGGACGGCTTCGCGCTCGTTGTCTTCGTGCTGCTGTTCGCTTTGCTTGTGTTCTATGCGCCGAACCTGCTCGGCCATCCCGACAACTACATTCCAGCCAACCCGCTGCAGACGCCGCCGCATATCGTGCCTGAATGGTATTTCCTGCCGTTCTACGCGATCCTGCGCGCGATTCCGAACAAGCTGCTCGGCGTGATCGCGCTGTTCTCGTCGATCGCGATTCTTTTCTTCGTGCCTTGGCTCGATAGCTCCAAGGTGCGGTCCACGCGCTACCGGCCGATCTACAGATGGTTCTTCTGGGCGTTCGTAATCACCTGCGTAGCACTCGGCTATCTCGGCTCGCAGGCGCCCGAGGGCTCCTATCTCGTCTTTGGGCGCATCTGCACCTTCTATTATTTCGCCTTCTTCCTCATCGTGATGCCAGTGGTCGGGCTGATCGAGCGGCCGCGCGCGCTGCCGGGAAGCATCACCGAATCTGTCCTCGGCTATGACGCGGAGCAACCGGTGGGCAAAGTGCCGCCAAACCCTCCGGCGCGAGCGCGAGCGCGTGAGAAGGTCCTGTGATGCGGTCCTGCCTCCTCGCATTCCTCCTTGCGCTACTCGTACCCGCCGCGGCCTCGGCGCAGGACAACGGCAATCACGCGCCTGAGATCGCGCATCAAAGCTGGAGCTTCTCGCCGCCATTCGGCACGTTCGACGACGCACAGCTTCAGCGCGGCTTCGAGGTCTATCGGAACATCTGCGCCAACTGCCACTCGATGCGGCTCCTGTCCTACCGCAATCTCGGCGAGCCTGGCGGCCCGGAATTTTCGCCGAAGAAGGTCGAGGAAATTGCCTCGCAGGCGCAAGTGACGGACGGGCCTAACGAGAAGGGCGAGATGTTCCAGCGTCCGGCGCGTCCGTCGGACCATTTCCGATCGCCCTTCGCCAACGAGCAACAGGCGCGAAACTTCAACAAGGGCGCGCTGCCGCCCGACCTCTCGGTCATGGCCAAGGCGCGCGAGGGCGGCCCGGACTACATCTATGCGATCCTCACCGGCTACACCGACCCGCCCAAGGGATTCGAACTTGCGCCCGGCATGCACTACAACAAGGCCTTCCCCGGGCATCAGATCGCCATGCCGCCGCCGCTCAGCGACGGCGCAGTGACCTATACCGATGGCACCAAGTCCACGCTCGACAACTACGCGCGCGACGTGTCGGCCTATCTGATGTGGGCGGCCGAGCCTAAGCTCGAGGAGCGCCACAAGACTGGCCTGCGGGTGATGATCTACCTCTTCGTATTTGCCGTGATCATGTATCTCGCCAAGCGCACCGTGTGGGCGAGACTGCACCACCGCGACGCGGCTCACACCGCTTGAGCTTTTGGGGGTGACTTTCCCACTTAACGTAGTCATCGTCCGCGAAAGCGGACGATCCAGTCACCGCCACTGATTGAACGGCGGGGGCGGTGTGGTGCTGGATGCCCGCTTTCGCGGGCATGACAGAGGAATTGGCATGAGAAGTCTAATACTCGCCCTTTGTCTGTTATGCGCGGCCGTGCCGGCGCTCGCCGCCGACGAGCCCGCGCCGCCGCGGGACATGACCGTGCTCACGGTCGGCGGCATGATCGGCAAGACCAATCGCGGTCCGCTCGATGCCAAGCGCGACAGTCTGCTCGCGTTGCAGAAGATCGACTTCAAGGACGCCTTCGCCTTCGACCGCGCGACGCTGCTCTCGCTGCCGCAAGGGACGGTGACGGCGCAGCCGCGCGAGTTCGACAAGCCTGCCACCTTCAGTGGCCCGTTGCTGCGCGAGGTGTTCGGCTATCTCGAGGCGGCACAGGTCAAGACCACGTTCGTCGCGGTCAACGGCTATACCGGCTGGCTCGATCCCGACGACATCAAGTCGTCCGACTGGATCCTCGCGCTCTCCGCCGATGGCGTGCCGCTGGGCTTGGGCCAGCAAGGCCCGGTTTGGCTGATCAACACGCGCGCGCCCGACTTCAAGCCTGACGAGACGCACCACGCGCATTGGGTCTGGGCGGTGTTCTACATCAAGGTCGGCGAGTGAGATCCGGCAGCCGGCGAGGAGCGGGGACAACTTAATGACCAAAGCAGTGCTCGGCGTGATTGGCGGCTCGGGGCTCTACGACCTGCCGGGGCTCAAGAACGTGCGCGAGGAGCGCATCAAGAGTCCGTGGGGCGAGCCGTCCGCACCGCTCAGGATCGGCGACATCGATGGGCTTCCCATCGTGTTCCTGTCGCGCCACGACAAGGGCCACAGGCTGTCGCCCACCGACATCAACTATCGCGCCAATATCGACGTGCTGAAGCGGGCAGGGGTCACCGACCTCATCTCGCTCTCTGCCTGCGGCTCATTCAAGGAGGAGTTGCCGCCGGGCATCTTCGTGCTGGTCGACCAGTTCATCGACCGTACCTATCACCGCGCCAACTCGTTCTTCGGCAAAGGCTGCGTCGCGCATGTGTCGATGGCCCATCCGGTCAGCCCGCGCCTGCGCATCCATCTTGCGGAAGCTGCGCGCGCCGAAGGCATTCAGATCGTTCGCGACGGGACCTATGTCTGCATCGAGGGCCCGCAATTCTCCACGCTCGCCGAGAGCCTCACCTACAAGAATCTCGGCTATTCGGTGATCGGCATGACCAATTTGCCCGAGGCCAAGCTCGCCCGCGAGGCGGAGATTTGCTACGCGAGCATGGCCATGGTCACCGACTTCGACTGCTGGCATCCCGACCACGATGCCGTGACCGTGCAGGACATCATCAAGGTGTTGATGGAGAATGCCGACAAGGGAGTCCGCCTCGTCGCGCGTCTTGCCCGCGACTTTCCACGCGAGCACGAGCCTTGCCCGATCGGCTCGGACCGCGCCCTCGACACGGCGATCATCACCGCGCCAGAGGCGCGCGACCCCGAGCTCTTGAAGAAGCTCGATGCGGTTGCCGGCCGCGTGCTGAAGGGCTGATCGGCTATTGCGGCGTCGGCTGCACCGGCACGCCGGTAAGGCCGAACAGGCCAAGCACCGCACTCATGATTGCTCCAATAATGGCGATCAGCAGAGCAAGGATGATCATGGCCGGGATCGCGGCGATGGACCACTTCACCAGGATCAAGACGATCCGCCAGAATGGAACGTCGATGTCCCGGATGGTCACGAGATTGGAACCGTTCGTCATGGAATTGTCCTTCTTCGCGTCTAGTCAGCCGCGCTGCGTTCGACTATAGGCTCTTGGGGCGCGGCGCAGCTTCCAGCCTTACCTCACGGAGGTCCTGAATGAGTTTGACCGCGGCCATCGACCTGAAGGACCTCATTCGCACGATACCGGACTATCCCAAGCCCGGCATCATGTTCCGCGACATCACCACCTTGCTCCGCCACGCTAATGGCTTTCGCAACTGCGTCGAGCAGCTCGCGCGTCCCTTCACCAATCGCCGGGTGCAGGCGGTGGCCGGCATCGAGGCGCGCGGCTTCATCCTCGGCGGCGCGGTTGCCGACCGCTTGCGCTGCGGCTTCGTGCCGATCCGCAAGAAGGGGAAGCTGCCGGGAAAAGCCATCGGCCAGGATTACGAGCTCGAATATGGCATCGACGTCATCGAGATCCACGAGGATGCGATCGCCGCCAACGAGCCTGTCCTTCTGGTCGACGACCTGATCGCCACCGGCGGGACGGCGGAGGCCGCGGTCAAGCTCTTGCGCAAGCTGAAGGCTGAGGTGGTGGGCGCTGCCTTCGTCATTGACCTGCCCGACCTCGGCGGCTCGGGCCGCCTCGCACGGCACGGCATCGAGTGCCACACCCTGATGACCTTCGAGGACGACTAAGGCCGCTTTGACACGGCACTAGCCCGTCATTCCCGCGAAAGCGGGAATCCAGTAACCACTGACTCTTGCGACTTGTGCACCTACATTGGTTACTGATCGCCCCGTCGAGCCGGGCGACGACGTGGAAATTGAGAATGAACATCAACGGCAAGCACTATCGCACCATCTGGCTCAATGACGATGGCTGGTCGGTCGAGATCATCGATCAGACCAAGCTGCCCTTCGTGTTCGAGACCGTGACGCTCGGGGACCTCGACGAGGCAGCGCGCGCGATAAAGTCGATGCAGGTGAGGGGAGCGCCGCTGATCGGCGCCACCGCAGCCTATGGCGTCGCGCTCGCGCTTCGCGCCGACGCCTCCGACGGGGCTCTCGACCGCGCTTGCGAGCAGCTCGCCGCGACACGCCCCACCGCCATCAATCTCCGCTGGGCGCTCGAAGAAATGAAGAAGGCGGTGCGCAACCAGCCGCACGACAAGCGTGTCGCCGCGGCTTACGCCCGTGCCGCCGCGATCTGCGACGAGGACGTGGAGACCAACCGCAGGATCGGCGAGCACGGTCTCGGGCTGGTCCGCGCGCATTCCGACAAGATGGGCGGCAAGCGCGTCAACATCCTCACCCATTGCAATGCCGGCTGGCTCGCTTGCGTCGATTGGGGCACTGCGCTCGCGCCGATCTACCGCGCCTTCGACGAGGGCATCGACCTGCATGTTTGGGTCGACGAGACGCGACCGCGCAATCAGGGTGCCTCGCTCACCGCCTTCGAGCTCGGCGCGCACGGCGTGCCGCATACGCTGATCGCCGACAATGCCGGCGGGCATCTCATGCAGAAGAAGCTCGTCGATCTCTGCATAGTGGGCACTGACCGCACCACCGCGACCGGCGATGTCGCCAATAAGATCGGCACCTATTTGAAGGCGCTCGCCGCGCGCGACAACGACATCCCCTTCCTGGTGGCGCTTCCTTATTCGACCATCGACTGGAGTCTCGATGACGGCAGCACCATTCCCATCGAGGAGCGCGATCCCGACGAGGTGACCGACATCGCCGGCCGGCTCGACGATGGCCGGGTCGCGACGGTCCGGATCGCGCCGGAGGGGAGCCCTGCCGCAAATTACGGCTTCGACGTCACGCCAGCGCGGCTCGTCAGCGGCTTCATTACCGAGCGCGGCGTCACCCCAGCCACCCGCGACGGCCTCGCCACGCTTTACCCCGAGCACGCGAAACGCTCCGCCGCTTAACGAGAATGACCTTGTCATGCCCGCGAAAGCGGGCATCCAGTAACCACCGGTCTTCGTGATATTC
>JBKOWI010000198.1:0-25864 GCA_046724315.1 Pseudomonadota bacterium
CTCGGCATCTGCCTTGCGGTCGTGGCCTGGATCTTCAAGACCGGCTATCGGCTCAAGAGTTAGTCTTGAGCCTGCCAAAGAGCCGCTTGTCGCGATGAGGAGACCACCCGAGACCGAAGCAGCGGCCGCCGGCGGCCAACCCACGCTCCGCCGCTCAATGGGCCCCGTGCAAATGGCGCTTTACGGGCTCGGCAGCATGCTCGGCGCCGGCATCTACGGGTTGATCGGCAAGGCCGCGGGCCAGGCCGGCAACGCCGTGTGGCTCGCGTTCGTCATTGCTTTGCTCGCTGCGCTTCTTACCGCGCTATCCTATGCCTCGCTCGGCTCGCGTTATCCGCGTGCGGCTGGGGCAGCCTATGTCACCGAGCGCGCCTACGGGTTTCCGCTCTTGAGCTTCGTCGTCGGCCTCGCGCTGGTGTGTTCGGGGCTGACATCGATCGCCACGCAATCGCGCGTGTTCGCTGCCAATCTCACCGATTTGCTCGGAACTGACAGCCTGCAGATCGCCTGGCTCGCACTTGGTTTCCTCCTGGTTCTAACCGGCATTGTGTTCCGCGGCATTCGCGAATCGATGTGGATCAACGTGCTTTGTACGCTCGTCGAGGCGGGCGGCCTCGTGCTTGTCATCGTTGTTGGCCTCTCCTTTTGGGGCACGGTCGACTATCTCGAGACGCCGGTGACAACCGGAGAGGACTACGCACCGCTGCTCATCATGCAGGCCGCCGTGCTCGCCTTCTTCGCCTTTATCGGCTTCGAGGACATGTACAATGTCGCCGAGGAAGTCCGGCACCCCGAACGGACGTTGCCGCTCGGCCTCATCCTGGCCATGGCGGCCGCCGCGCTCCTCTATATCGCGGTCGCGGTGACAGCCGTCTCGGTAGTGCCGTGGCACGAGCTTGCCGAAGCACCCGGACCGATTACCGAAATCATCACCCGCGCTGCGCCGGCGATTCCGCCCATCGTGTTCACCGCCATCACACTGTTCGCGGTCAGCAACACGGCGCTCGTCAACTACGTCACGGCCTCGCGCCTGATTTACGGCATGGCCCGGCAAGGGCTTCTGCCGGCCTCACTCGGCAACGTTCATGCATCGAGGCTCACGCCGCACATCGCCATCGCTGCCCTGTTTCTTATCCTCGCGCCGCTTGCGCTCTTGGGCACGATTGCCGAGCTCGCGGCTGCGACCGTCCTTCTCCTGCTTCTCGTCTTCACGGTTGTGAATGCGGCCCTGTTTGTGCTGAAGCGCCGAAAGGGCGAGCTGCCGGGGCAATTCGAGGTGCCGCTCTTCGTGCCGGCGGCGGGCGCGATCGTGTGCCTTGTGCTGATCGTGGTCAGGGTCGCGACCGGTGATTGGCGGGCGCCGGCTCTTGCCGGTGTTCTCCTGCTCGGCTCTCTCGGGCTCTACGCGCTGATGCGGCGAAGCGTACGCCGCTAGGTGAGATTTTCGGCGAGCTTATGCGGCGGATGGCGCTGATCGCCGCGCCGGTTGAGACGGCGCACATAGGTGATCAGGGCGTCAGGCCGCTCCACCTTGACCTTCAACGCGGCAATCAGGGCGTCCTCGGCTTTCACCACGATCCGGTCGCCCTTGCCTTCAACATTGATACCGACGGTGAATTGCGATTGCACGGAAGCCCGCTTCCCTTCGGTGTCGAGCCAGGCCTTGAGCCTAGCAAAAGAAGCCCTTCGCGCACATGGATAATGCACAAGAAGCAAGAATATGTTGCGATCCTGCTACTTGCCTAGGCGCGTCAGTTGGAGGTGGCAATGCCTGGAACCAAGCCGCTAGGCGATGCACTGCTCGGCTTTTGCGGCTTCGGCTTGGGATCGGCATTGTCGGCGACCGCTTCGGGCTTGGGCACCTTGCCCGTGATCGCCGCAGCTACGGCAGGGTCGAGCTTGTAGATATCGGCGAAGGTCTCGACCTTGCCTTGATCATCGCTCATGGCGGTGAAGTAGGACGTATGCACCGGCACGTGGTGGGTGATGTTGATTGAGCTGTTGTAGCCGGTGGAGAGCAGCTTATCGACATCGGCCTGAGGCATATTCTGGTCGGCGGCGAGGACCACCGCAGCGATCTTGCCGGGATTGCCCACGCGCGGGCAATTATGCCCCTCCGAGCGCTCTTCTTTGTCGAACAGCCCCACCTTGATCGTGTCGTGCATATAGACCGAATACGGGTTCGGATAGACGAACTTGACTTTGCCGAGGACGTTGTTGGGACCCGGCGCCTGAACGAAGCTGATTGCGCCCATGTTGACGTTGTTCCAATCGATACTGCCGGCGTCGACAAGGCGGCCATTATATTTGACCTTGAGCTCGTGCTGGTCGAGGATCGCAGTGTTGCGGCTGAACAAGCCACCGCCGCCTCGCAAATTCGGCAGGAGATTTTCCCGGACGATGGTGGGAGGCACAGTCCATTCCGGATTGAACACAATGGACTTGAGATCTGCCGAAAAGACCGGCGTGGCATATTTCAGCTCGCCGACCACGATCTTGTCCGTGTAGATCGTCTTCCCATCCTTGACCACGTGCACGATGTAGGACGGGATGTTGAGCCAGACATAGAGCGAGCTGAGGTTTTCCGGCATCCAGCGCCAGCGCTCCATGTTGACGATGATCTTCTGCGTGTTGGCAGACTTTGCGCCGGCCTCGCTCTCGGCCCGAGCCTTGACCAGCGCCTGGTGCAATAGCTGGAACTGCTCGTGCTTCGGATGGAGCGAGCGAAGATAAGCATCAGGTGCATCCGCGGCAGCGATCTCGGTCATCACCGCCTTCGGATCACGCAATGTCGGCGTCATCCCGTAGAGCTTGCTCAGCTTGGCAGGGTCGGTTCGGCCGCCCCGGGCAAAGCGGGCATATTTTAGGATGGCGAGGTCGAGCTTGATCTCGTTCGCTGCTGCATCCTCGGGTGAAGCGGGGAGATCGCCTGAGGGCGGAAGGTCGAATGCTGAACTGGAAAGGCCCCAGTCGTCGGCTCGCAGGATTTCGTCGATCACGGCGAGCCCCTCGCCCGAGAAGCCCATATCAGTCATCCACAGCGGCTCGCCCCTTTCATTGTAGAACGTGACAAGCGCAGAGACATCGTCTGAGGGCGAAGCCTTGTCGAGGTCGGCGAGCTTGCTGCGAATGCTCTCGACCACCGGCGTGGCGGCGACCGGCTGCGGCGTGGTCTGCACCACGGTTGGCGTCGGGGCCGCGTTTGGTGAAGTTGCCTCAGGACTCGCGGCTGGCGTGGTGTCGGACGCCGGTTGACTGGTATGGCCGCTCGGCGCGCCGGCGGACTGTGTTGCCGCAGGATTATCCTGGGCGAAAGCCGGCATGGACGCCACAGCACTGAGCGCAAGGACTTCAATCGCCACCGAGGCGGCGACCAGGCATCGTACTCGCATCGCCTGCAACCCCTCTACCCTCGCATAAATTAGTCTGAGACCGGCGGAAGGGCTACCACGAATTGCCCAGTTCTTAGGCTTGCAGCCCCTGCGTTCTCAAAGACGAGGGAAAGCGCCTATCTGCTCAATCTGAGCATTAGCTTAGCCGCGAATTATTTAGAGCCGCGGGGGAATAAACCGACGGCCTGACGTGTCTCCTCCTCACGACAGATGAGCGCCACTTGAGGAGGTTGCGATGCGCGAAAACAAGACACTGAAGACTGAAGCCACTGCCGAAATCGAAGAAGCGGGAGTTACCCGCAGAGGCGCGCTCGAATGCATGGTGTGGGCTGGCACCGGCGTGCTGTGGACGCTATCGGGCGGCGTGCCGAAATCCTTGGGCCTGCTCGAGGAGGTGCTCGCCGCCGAGGCTCTATCCTTCACCTTCCTTCAGATCAGCGACAGCCACATCGGCTTCAACAAGCCTGCCAACCCCGACGCGCTCGGCACGTTGCGCGAAGCCATCGCCAAGGTCAAAGCGGTGCCGGCGAAGCCCGCCTTCATGATCCACACCGGCGACATCACCCATCTCTCGAAGCCTGACGAGTTCGACAATGCCAACCAGCTCATCAGCGAGGCCGCACTCGACGTGCACTACGTCCCCGGCGAGCACGACTTCGTCGATGAGGGCATGGGCAAGGCTTATCTCGCTCGCTACGGCAAGGGCACCAAGGGCTCGGGCTGGTACTCCTTCGACGATCATGGAGTGCATTTCATCGGGCTTGTGAACGTGGTCGATCTCAAAGCCGGAGGACTCGGCAGGCTGGGACCGGAGCAGCTCGCGTGGCTCGCCGACGACATCAAGGACAAGTCGAATTCGACGCCGATCGTGGTGTTCGCCCATATCCCGCTGTGGACAGTTTATGCCGACTGGGGTTGGGGCACCGACGACGGCCTGCAGGCGCTCGATATGTTGAAGCGCTTCGGCTCGGTGACCGTGCTCAACGGCCATATCCATCAGATCGTGCAAAAGGTCGAAGGTAACATGACGTTCCATACCGCGCGCTCGACATGCTTCCCACAGCCGGTCGCGGGCACGGCGCCTTCACCAGGGCCAATGACAGTGCCGGCAGATCAACTTCGCTCCATGCTCGGCATCACCAGCGTCGCGGTGCGGGTTGGCGACAAGCCCCTTGCGATCACTGACACACCGCTCGCAAGCTAATCTGAGACAATCCATGACAAATTTGCTCACAAAAATCGGGGCACTTGGCGCCCTCGTGCTTCTGCTCGGAGCCTCGCACTCACTTGCCGCCGATGCCCAAGTAAAGATCGCCAATTTCACCTTCGATCCGCCCACGCTTACGGTCAAAGCCGGCACCACGGTGACCTGGGTCAACGCTGATGATATTCCTCATGTCGTTTCGGAGAAGAACGGCGCGTTCCGCTCGAGCGCTCTCGATACGAACGATACCTTCACCCAAACCTTCCCGACGGCAGGCACCATCGAATATTTTTGTGCCATCCATCCGCATATGACCGGAAAGATCATCGTGACGCCCTGAAATGGCGCTACACTGGAGGGGAGCGCAGCTTCGACCGGTTGAATGTGGGCGACGCGACAGATCAGGATCGCTTTGCCGAGGTGTTCCTCCCTCACCTTGTCGATGCTTTTCGGCTCGCCCGGTGGCTGTCCGGGAGCCGCATCGACGCCGAAGACATCGTGCAGGAGGCTTCGCTTCGGGCCTTCAAGGGCATTCGCGGATTTAGCGGCGGCGATCCGCGCGCCTGGACGCTGACCATTGTGCGCAACACGAGCTATAGCTGGCTCGCCAAGAACCGGCCTTCGGCTCTGGTGCTCACCGAGGATCTCGACCAGGTCTCGCGCGATCGCATGGATCAATCTTCCGAGGCTTTGGAGCGCACGCCTGAAGCAGCTTTGATTGCCAAGGTCGAAGCCGAGCAGATAAGAAAAGCGATGGCCACCTTGCCGGTGCCGTTTCGCGAGGTACTTGTGCTTCGCGAGATCCATGGGCTCGATTATCGCGCCATCGCCGAGATTGCCGAGCTGCCAATCGGCACGGTGATGTCGCGGCTTGCCCGTGCCCGTCGTAAGCTGCTTGAGGCAGTCTGCGGAGACGCGTCATGACTCTCTCCCAGGACGACGAGCTTCTTCTCAATGCCTATCTTGACGGCGAGCTTGACCCTCTCGAGGCTCGCAGCTTCGAAGCGCGGCTTGCGTCAGAGCCCGCGCTTGCCGGCGAGATCGAGGCGTACCGTCTGCTGCGGTCGGCGCTCCGTTCAGATCTTCCCGAGGATGAGCCATCCCCTGGCCTTAAGCGCCGCATCATGTCCAGTCCTGCTTTGCGTCCACCACGCCACATTCCCGCGTGGGGCTCCTTAGCCGCATCCTTCCTCGCAGGCGCAGTCCTCGCCGGATCGATAACCCTGGGCGCGCTACATCGGCAAGCGGGCGATGAGATCGCAAGCGAGGTCGTATCGGCGCATATCCGTGGCCTCATGGCGCCGATGCCCACCGACGTGCCGTCGTCCGACCACCACACGATCAAGCCGTGGTTCAATGGCAAGCTTGCGTTTGCGCCGGTGGTACCGGACCTCGGCACCGAGGGCTTTCCCTTGGTCGGGGCAAGGGTCGATGTAGTGGGGCTCGAGCCTGCTGCTACCCTCGTCTATTCCCGCGGCAAGCATCTTATCAGCCTCACGGCGATACCCGCCGGGAAAGAGGCCGCTGCGCCGCCGCGAAGCCATGAAGAACGGGGCTTCCTCGCCCGAACGTGGACTCAGGGCGGCGTAACCTATTTTGCCGTCTCAGACGCCGCGGTTGAGGAGCTTGAGGCTTTCGTCAAGCTGTTCCGGGCCGAAGTCGCAAGAAACGGCTGATCCTGTCCAGTGGCGGTCGCGGCGGATTGATGCGGTCCCCCTAGGATTCGGTCCTGTGGTCCCCTATACTCAAAATGAGAATAGTTGGGGCCCGGCCTTGCGCCGGATGTTTTAACGACCCATATATGCTCAATCTGAGCATTATACTTACGGGAGGAGAGGATGTCGTCAGTTCATAGCGTAACGGCGCCCAAAGGGCTGACAGCGCAAGCCGCGCTGTCCCCTGCCCTTCTGCCCGATCTCGCCTACACGCCAGAGGTCGCGCGTGACACCGCGCATCTCTATGAGCGTGTGTCTCGCGTCATTCCGCCGATCGAGTGGCCGGGCTTCGCGCCCTACATCCATGCCATCAACGAACTCAAGCGGTCGCGGAACGCGGTCGTTCTCGCGCATAACTACATGACTCCCGAGATCTTCCACTGCGTCGCCGACGTGGTGGGCGACTCGCTCCAGCTCGCGCGCGAGGCGTCCAAGACCGACGCCGAGATCGTCGTCCAGGGCGGCGTGCACTTCATGGCCGAGACCTCGAAGTTGCTCAATCCCGACAAGATGGTGCTGATCCCCGATTTGAGAGCGGGCTGCTCGCTTGCCGCCTCGATCACGGGTGCTGATGTTCGCGCGCTTCGCGAGGCCTATCCCGGCGTGCCGGTGGTCACTTACGTCAACACCTCGGCTGAGGTGAAGGCCGAGTCCGACATCTGTTGCACCTCATCCAACGCCGTGAAGGTGGTGGCGTCGCTTGGCGCCAAACGCGTGATCATGATTCCCGATGAATATCTGGCGAAATGGGTGCAGACGCAGACCGACGTCGAGATCATCACCTGGAAGGGCCATTGCGAGGTGCATGAGCGCTTCACCGGCGACGAGCTTCGGGCCTATCGCGAGGCAGATCCCGGCGTGAAGATCATCGCGCACCCAGAGTGCGCGCCCGACGTCCTCGAGGAGGCCGACTTCACTGGCTCGACCTCGGGCATGATCAAGTGGGTCAAGGATCATCAGCCCTCGAAGGTGCTGCTCGTGACCGAATGCTCAATGAGCGACAATGTCGCCGTCGAGACGCCGAATGTCGAGTTTGTGCGGCCTTGCAATCTTTGCCCGCACATGAAACGCATCACGCTGCCGAAGATCCTTGAGTCGCTGGTGTTCCTCAAAGAGGAAGTCACGGTCGATCCCGGGGTCGCCGAGCGCGCCCGCATGTCGGTCGAGCGCATGATCAATCTCAACCATTGACGAGGCGCCTTGTAGCTGGCGAACGAGAGTGACAAAGTCAGTGAGGCATCTTCCGGCGCGGAGCGCAGGCGGTAGCATCGTCATCGTTGGGGCAGGTCTTGCTGGTCTCTTTACCGCACTGAAGCTTGCGCCCCTCCCCGTCACCGTCGTCTCGGCGGCGCGCTTCGGCGAAGGCGCGTCGAGTCTTTGGGCGCAAGCGGGCATCGCCGCGGCGGTCGCAGAGGGCGACAGCCCAGACGCTCACGCCGCAGATACCATCCGCGCCGGCGCCGGCATCGTCGACGAGAAGATCGCGCATCTCTTGGCGAACGAAGCCCGCGACCGCATCGAGGACTTGCTTCGCTACGGCGTGCCTTTCGACAAGGACCTAGAAGGCCATTTCAGCCTTGGCCGCGAGGCGGCGCACGGCAAAAACCGGATCCTTCACGTCAAGGGCGATACCGCGGGCCGCGCCATCATGCATGCGCTGCTCGCCGCGGTGAGGCAGACGCCCTCGATTACCGTACTTGAGGGCTATGCGGCGCGCGATCTGGTACTTCGCGACGGGCGCGTCGAGGCCATCGAGCTTACCTACGTGAACGGAACTTCGCGGCAGCTCATCCTGCCCGCAACCGCTGTTGTGCTTGCAACCGGAGGCGCCGGCCAGATCTACGCCATCACCACCAACCCGCGCGAGGCGCGCGGCGAAGGCATCGCCATTGCCGCTCGGGCCGGAGCTGTGATCGCCGATGCCGAATTCGTGCAGTTCCATCCCACCGCCATCAATATCGGACGCGACCCCGCGCCGCTCGCGACTGAAGCGCTGCGCGGCGAAGGCGCACTGCTCATCAATGCCCGCGGCGAGCGCTTCATGCGCGCGGTCCACGAGGACGCCGAGCTTGCGCCGCGCGACGTGGTGGCGCGTGCGGTCTATCGCGAGGTCATGAGTGGACGTGGCGCCTTCCTCGATTGCCGGCCTTTCGGGGTGAAGCTGGCGGAGCATTTTCCGACCGTGTTCGCCGCCTGCCGGTCCGCTGGCATCGATCCGAGACGCGAGCCGATTCCCGTCGCCCCGGCGGCGCATTACCACATGGGCGGCATCCTCACCGACGCGCAGGGCCGCAGCACGGTCAACGGGTTATGGGCTTGCGGAGAGGTTGCTTCGACCGGGGCGCATGGCGCCAACCGCCTTGCCTCCAACTCTCTGCTGGAAGCTGTGGTGTTCGGCGCTCGTGTCGCCAACGACATCGCCTTCTTCCACCAAGGCGCCAATCCAGATGCGATGAAACCGCGAGCGATCGTGGTTGCGGGCACTCCCTCCGACGGCGCAAACGAGCAGGCAGAGCTGACGCTACGCCGTACCATGACCGCGGAGGTCGGCGTCATTCGTGACGAGCAATCCTTGACGCATGCTCTGTCCACCATCACCACTCTTGAAAAAGAGAACAAGAGCGATCGGCGCCTTGCCAACATGCTCACCACCGCCAAACTCATCGCGGTCGCGGCGCTTCGGCGCAAAGAGAGTCGCGGTGCTCATTTCCGCAGCGACTACCCGACGCCTGATAAGCGCCTTGCCAAGCGGAGCTTCCTCACGCTCGCGAAAGCCGAGGAAATCGCCAGCGATGCGGCAGAGATCGCGGGCGCTCACGCCGCAGCGGTTCGCCGTGCTTAATGCATGAGCGAGGTCTCTCCGCCTGCACTCAGTCTCCCGCGCTACCTCGTCGAGCAGGCTGTCGCCACCGCGCTCGAAGAAGATCTGGGCGGCGTGGGCGATATCACCACCAACACCATCATCCCACCCGATGCACAAGGCGATGCCTCGATCATCGTGCGCAAACCTGGCGTGATTGCCGGGCTGGATCTCGCCGCGGCAAGCTTCAAATCGCTCGATCCCGACGTGCGCTTCACCAGAATTGGCGAGGATGGCAGCAAGGTCGAAGCAGGCGCGACTATCGCCAGAATCGCGGGCAAAACGCGCGCGCTCCTTACCGGAGAGCGGACCGCCCTAAACTTCTTCGGGCGCCTGAGCGGCATCGCCACTCTCACCGCCGGCTATGTGGCGGCGGTTGAAGGCACTCATGCCAAGATCGTCGAGACGCGCAAGACCACGCCTGGTTTGCGCGCGCTCGAGAAATACGCGGTGCGATGCGGCGGCGGCACGAATCATCGCTTCGGGCTTTACGATGCAGTGCTGGTGAAGGACAATCACATCGCTGCTGCCGGAGGATTGGCCGAGGCGCTCAACGCTGTGCGCACGGCCGTCGGGCATCTGGTCAAAATCGAGGTCGAGGTCGATACGCTCGACCAACTGGAGAAGGTGCTGCGCTTCCCCATCGACGCCGTGCTGCTCGACAACATGGATGCCGGCACGTTGAAGAGGGCAATTGCCTTGGTGAAGGGTCGGGTAATAACGGAGGCTTCAGGCGGCGTGACGCTCGAGAGTGTGCGGGAGATCGCAAAGACCGGCGTCGACCTTATCTCGGTCGGCGCTCTCACTCACTCCGCGCGAAGCCTAGACTCATCGCTGGAGTGGAAGGGCTCGTAGTGCCGCTGACGGCAGAGGCGATCGAAGTCGATACGAGCGAGAGGGTTGGGGTAAGCGTCAGGCCAGACGCTCCGACAGACCCGCCACTAGAAGCCACTTGCGATACGCCATCGGTACCCGTCTCGTCCGAGGCGTCTACCTCGTAAGGTGCTTCATTGCGCTTCTTGTAGAAGATGTGGCGGCCGATCTTGTCGATCTTGTTCATGTCGCCCTTCCAATAGGGGCTCACGTAGTTTGCATGGTAGTACGTGGAGTAGCCGATCTCAGGAAGCCATAGCTCGCCGGCCATGATCTTCTTGGCGATGCTCTGAGCGAGAGCCCATTGGGCGTCGTTGCGCGGATTGTCGGTGTGGCCATCGCAGGTGAAAGAGAATTGGCAGCCGGGGTGCATTTGCCCTTGATAGACGACGCCGCAAATTGTCTGCGGGAAGAGCGGGCTCCTCATCCGATTAAGTATCACTTGACCGACTGCGACCTGGCCGCGTACAGGCTCGCCGCGCGCCTCGAAATAGATGGCGGTGGCAAGGCAGCGCCGTTCACGCGTCTCAAACTCGGCTTGGCTCTCGCCCTTATAACGGAAGTTCAGGCCCTCGGGTGTCGGGTGGTAGGCGATCTCCTCGGGCGAAGGCTTGAAGCCATCGACGTCGAGACTCGGCTCGAACATCGAGCCATAGCTCGCATTCGAGAGCAGTCCGTCGTTCAAGGGCAGCCCGCCTGACGACCGCTTCATCGCGACACGCGTGGTGGTCGGAATCAGTCGGTCTGCTTTGAGGCTGCGGCTCACCTCGCCGCCATTGGACAGCGCGGCCCTGGTGCCCGTATCGCCGACGAGGCTCGCGGTGATGAGCTGCTTGCCGGCATAACTCACGGTCTTTTCAGCAAGATATTGATCGGCCCTCGGCCCCTTGCCCCCAGCCCGGAATAAAAATCCGGCTTCGCGCGGGATCGAGACGGGGAGATGAGCGGCATCAGCGGTGCGCGTCTGCGGATAGGCAGCGCCTTCTCCGGAGAAATAAAGCTCGATTTGGAAAGCGACGGGATTGCCGGGTACGGCGGCGACGTAGCCCAAGGCTATCAGGGGAAGCGGCACCAGCGCAGCGACCGTGTGCCACATCCGACGAGGTAAACGTCGGCCCATTGTCCCTCCAGGTTACCCCGTAACCTCTCGGGAGACTCCGCCCGTCGCGTCCCTCGCTCCGGCCGGGAGCCCCCCTAGTTGCCCTAATCACGCGAACTTACGCCTCGCGCGCTTAGAGCGTCCCCGTCGTCAACCGGGCAAAATGGTGGGAAATCAGCGATTTAATTTTTAAGTCCCCCACCGGTTGGCCCGGATTCCCGTCTAATTGCTTTTACCCTGCCCGACAAATTAGAGCAAAATGTGGTAAACGGCAACGGGCGAGCTATTTCGAGAGATAAATACTAATTATCGGTGAAAGCGGTTCCCGTCTTCTCGTCTAGCCTTTCCTGCAAAGGAACTATAGAGGTAACAAACGACGAACCTCTCCTATTCAGACTTTAAGCGGCCTGGAATTCTTTTGCGGGATCCCTCCCTTTCCAACAACGCTAGCAACTGATTAGGGGTTCCGTGCGACTCGCAATTCCCCGGCCTCTGATAAATCGATTGAATGTCTCTGGAGTTTGTCAGGCCGCAACTCGCAACCGCAGTCGATCATCCGCCTCCGCGTGCGGGTTGGATCCACGAGGTCAAGCATGACGGGTACCGAACCCTTCTTGTTATCGAGCGACGCAAGGCACGCTCTTACACCCGCAACGACTTCGATTGGACCGACCGCTATCCAAGCATAACAAAAGCAGCGGCTAGGCTTGGCACCGCTCTGCCATCATCGAGGGCGAGGTCATTGTTCAGGATGAGCGTGGCGTATCAGAATTCAAAGCACTCAAATCAGCCATTCGATGTACTCCGCAAAGGCTGGTGTTCTGCTTCGTTCATTGCTTTGCCCAGTGAGTTAGGGCGAGAGCTTTTCGATCGACTTAAACGACTTCTCAGCAACCAGTTCCCGTTCCCTGTTGCTGGATTGAGCTTGAAGGACGCTAACTGGGTTAGGCCAGAGATTAAGGCACTGGTACGTTATCTCGTTGGATCACGCTAACTCAGGGATGCCAGCATCCGAACGGTCGAGTGATGCACACCAGCGCAAGATTCGCTGGGGAGTACTGGCTGCTGGCGCTCTTTGTGTCCTGTTGGTGATCTATCTTGCATCGCCACTGATTGTACTGCACAGCATCCAATCCGCAGTTGAGACTAAGGACGCTGTGACTCTAACCGAGCGAATTGATTTTCCGGCTCTGAGGCGCTCGCTTACCAAACAGATTGTAGAAGAGTACCTGAAGCTGACCGGCAAAAAGCTTCCTCTGCATGCCATGGGCAAGCGCTTGGCTGTCTCGGTGGCTGACCCCGTCGTTGCCCGATTGATGACCATCAGGGCTCTCTTGGATCTGCTTGGAAAAGCTGATGCCGGAGAGAAGGCGAAGCTACCCATTGAACGGGCACCCTTTACTTCAACTTCGTTCGACAGCCTTTGGCGCGTCTGGCTGAACTGCGACTACCGCGGGAGAAGCTTCTATGTCTACCTGCCGCCAAAGAAGTCTCGTGCCGAGCAGTTCCGAGCGCAGCTCCGACTGATCGGTTGGAATTGGAGGATTGTAGGTCTCGATCTGCCAGAGGATCTGAAGGAGCATCTAGCGAAGGAGCTCGTGAAGGTTACTAACGATCTTTTGCCAGAAGACGAGGATCACTAACTCAGTGGGCTCGGGCGTTGGCGGCGAGGTTCTGCCGCTGTACTCCTCACCTCCTTGATCGTGATATTCTTTGGGTAAGTTTGTATCTGCTTCTGCAGGATTAAATTGTCGCTGATCGCGTCGTAAACCAGGCCGAGCTCATATCGCCTCTAGCCACGGCATCATCTGGGAAGATTCGGCTCGCCTTCCGGAGGTCAGAAGGCAAGATTTCTGGGCTTCTCCCGTGTGGAAAGAGTGATAACTCGTTAGGGCCTGAAACACCGCTATTTTTAATTATCGGTTAGCGGTTCCGCAGGGCCGCCTGGGCCGCTGCGAGGCGGGCGACGGGCACCCGGTAGGGCGAGCAGGATACATAGTTCAGAGCAATTTTCTCGCAGAACCTGACGGTATCCGGGTCGCCGCCATGCTCGCCGCAAATCCCCATCTTGAGGTCTGGATGAGCCTTTCGCCCGCGCTCAACGGCGATCTCCATCAGCTCTGCCACGGCCTTGTCGAGGGTGACGAAGGGATCGTCGTGGATAATCCCCTTCTCGGCATACTCCGCCAAGAATCGGCCGGCGTCGTCGCGGCTCAAGCCGAACGTCGTTTGGGTCAGATCGTTAGTGCCGAATGAAAAGAAGTCGGCACTCTTGCCGATCTCGCCGGCCATCAGACAGGCGCGCGGCAACTCGACCATGGTCCCCACCGAATAGGCGACACTCGTCTCCCGCTCTTTCTCCACTTCGCGCGCCACAATCGCGATGCGCTCCTTGACGAGGTCGAGCTCGGGCTTCGCAACAACGAGCGGCACCATGATCTCGGGCATGACCCGCTCATGCAGTGCCCGCCCCGCCTCGATCGCTGCCTCGAAAATGGCGCGGGCTTGCATCTCGACAATCTCAGGATAAGTCACCAGCAGTCGTGAGCCGCGCTGGCCGAGCATCGGGTTGAACTCGCTCAAAGCAGTGATGCGGCGCTTGAGTCTCGCGACGCTCACGCCCATGCTCGCGGCGACCTCGCCGATGATCTCCTCGCCGTGTGGGAGGAACTCGTGCAGCGGCGGATCGAGCAGCCGGATCGTAACTGGTAGCCCGGCCATGATCTCGAACAGCTCGATGAAGTCCTGGCGCTGCGCTGGCAGGAGCTTGGCAAGGGCGCGGCGGCGTCCCTCCACATCCTCGGCGAGAATCATCTCGCGCATGGCAAGGATGCGCCGCTCCTCGAAGAACATGTGCTCGGTGCGGCAAAGTCCGATGCCTTCCGCGCCGAAGGCACGTGCCTGGCGCGCGTCGGTCGGATTATCGGCGTTGGCGCGTACCTTCATGCGGCGGAATCCGTCGGCCCATTGCATCAAGGTGTTGAAGTCGTCTGAGAGCTTGGGCTCGCGCATCGGCACGCGGCCCTTGATGATCTGCCCGGTCGACCCGTCGATAGTGACGAAATCGCCCTTGTGGAGGAGTGTGCCGTTGGCCTGTAGAGTCTCGCGGTCGAGATCGATGGCGACTGTCGAGGCGCCGACCACGCAAGGACGCCCCATGCCACGCGCTACGACTGCCGCATGGCTCGTCATTCCTCCGCGCGTGGTGATGACGCCTGCTGCGGCATGCATGCCCTGCACGTCCTCCGGTGACGTCTCGACGCGGGCGAGGATCACGGTATGGCCCTGTGCCTTGAGATGCACCGCCTCGTCGGCGTCGAACACGAGCTCGCCTGCAGCGGCCCCCGGCGAGGCCGGCAAGCCTTTGGCGAGGACTTCGCGCTCGGCGTTGGGGTCGAGTGTCGGATGGAGCAGCTGATCGAGCTGCGCGGCGTTGATGCTTGCGACCCCCTCCTCGCGGGTGATCAGCTCCTCGCCCGCCATGTCGACCGCGATCTTGAGCGCGGCTTGGGTCGAGCGCTTGCCCGACCTGGTCTGGAGGATGAAGAGCTGCCCCTCCTGCACCGTGAACTCGATGTCCTGAACGTCGCGGAAATGCCTTTCGAGCTTGGCACAAGCATTTTTCAGCTCGGCGAACACGTCGGGCATGAGCCCCTCGAGCGACGGGCGGCTCGAGCCCGAATTCTCGCGCGCCGCCTCGGTTAAAGCTTGCGGCGTGCGCAAGCCCGCCACCACGTCCTCGCCTTGCGCATTGACCAGGAACTCGCCGTACAGCTCTTTCTCGCCCGTCGAAGGATTGCGGGTGAAGACGACGCCGGTCGCGCTCCTCGCACCTCTGTTGCCGAACACCATGGCCTGGATGGTGACCGCCGTGCCCCAATCGTCCGGGATGTTGTGCAGGCGGCGATAGGCAATAGCGCGGGCGTTTTGCCAGGAGCCGAACACCGCGGCAATCGCGCCCCAAAGCTGCGCATGCAGGTCTTGCGGGAAGGGCTCGCCGAGTTCGGTCGCGACCAGAGACTTGAAGTGCTCGATGATCGGCAGCCAATCCTCCGCAGTCAGATCCGTATCTAATTCGAAGCCCTTCAGATTTTTGTAGTTCTCGAGGATCTCCTCGAACAGCTCATGGTCGAGGCCCAGAACCACGTCACCGTACATCTGAATGAAGCGGCGATAGGTGTCATAGGCGAACCTGGGGTCATTGGACCGGCGCGCGAGCCCTTCAACGGTCTGATCGTTAAGTCCGAGATTGAGCACGGTGTCCATCATGCCGGGCATCGAGGCGCGCGAGCCCGACCTCACTGAGACAAGCAAAGGATTCTCGACGTCGCCGAACGTCGCGCCGGCAACCCTGCCGACCTCGTCGAGCGCAGCATCCACCATCGGCTTGAGCTCCTCCGGCAGGGTCTCGCCAAGATCGTAATAGACGGAGCAAAGCTCAGCCGAGATGGTGAAGCCTGGAGGCACCGCGAGCCCAAGCCGCGACATCTCGGCAAGGTAGGCGCCCTTGCCGCCCAATAGATCGCGGTCGCTCGCCGAGCCATCGGCACGGCCTGCGCCGAAGGTGTAGACCCATTTCGGCGCAGGCCTTGAGGCCTTCTCGGCAGTCGTCATGGGTTGGTCCATGGGTTTAACCTAGGCGCGACTTTTAGCCGCCTGACACACTTCATACAAACGGGCGGGCGGGGAAAAGGTTTAGGGACGCAGGGGCTGGGGATTTCGGATACGGCGGTCGGCGATGAAGTCGCCGCTGCCAATTAGTCTCGCCCGCGGCTTCTCTTTCAAAGCATAGGTCCAAGCTTGGACTGGGCCCCCTTGGTCGAGGGCGACCTCAATGGCGATGCGGTGGAAGAGTCCCTCGGCTTCGGGCCACTCGCGCTCCTCCTCGTCGGCCGGCGCGACGCCCTCATATTTATCGAGGTCGGCAAGGAGTCTCGAGTTCGGCCCGAGTGCGAAGACGCTGCCGATTACGCGGTATCTCTCGCCAGGCCCGAAAACCGCGCCAGGCCAGCTGCCAAAATCATAAAGGGAGCCCGGCGTGCTCCCCCTGCCAATATGCCTCGCACCGGCGTGAAGGCGGCGAGCCATAGGATGCCCGCTTTCCGCGCGCAGCGTGCCATAAACGAAAAGATGGCCAGGCATTCGCTCCATTATTCCGGCAGCTCGATCAGGCCGTCTTCATCAAGGCCCCAATGCGGGTTGAAGGCGACTTCCCAAAGATGTCCATCGGGGTCGGCGAAATAGCCGTTATAGCCACCCCAAAACGTCTTGGCAGCCCGCTTCAGGATTTGCGCGCCGGCGGCTTCGGCCATTGCCATTACCTCATCGACTTCAGCCTCGCTTGCGACATTTTGCGCAACACAGATGCCGCCATTGCCGTTCCAAATCGCGCCGGCATCCGCATCCTCGCGTTGGGCCTCGCGGCTCCACAATGCGAGCACAACCCCGCCCGATTTGAAGAAGCTCACGCTCGCCTCGCTCGCCCGCTTCGATTTCTTAAAGCCCAATTGTTCGTAGAACGCTGTGGCTTTGGCGACGTCCGCGACACCAAGCGTGATCAGGGTGATGTTGGGTGACATGGACAATCCCTTCCCCTGCCCGCAGGCGGGCATCCAGTAACCACCAGCGGTGATGGCTTGCGGCGCCACTGCTTACTGGATTCCCGCGTTCGCGGGAATGACGATGTCAGCCTTCAATCTTGGAGAAGTCGGCGACTGTCAGCGTCGTGGCGCGGATGCGGTTCAGCAGGCGTAAGCGGTTGGCGCGAAGATCTGGGTCGGTCGCGTTGACCGTGACATGGTCGAAGAACTCATCGACCGGCGTGCGGAGCTTAGCCATCTCGGCCATGGCTGCCGCAAAGTTCTCGCGCGCAACAGCCGCCGCGGCAGCCTTCTCGACCTCGTCAACGGCTTTGGCGAGCGCCTTTTCCTCCGGTCGTTTGAACAGGCTTGGATCGGGTGGTTCGTCGTACTTGCGAGAATCCCTCTTCTCCTCGATGCGTAGAATGTTGATAGCGCGCTCGGTGCCGACGAGCAGATGCTCGCCGTCCTCGGTGTCGAGGAATCTTCCTAGAGCCTCGACGCGCCGCACGATCATAAGAAGGTCGTCGCTGCCGAGCGCAAACACCGCATCAACCAAATCGTGCCGCGCACCCTGTTCGCGAAGATGCACCTTAAGGCGATCCGCAAAAAAGCTGAGCAGGGTTTGCCGAGCGCCGGTAGCGTCGGGCGAACCAAAGGTCTCGCTCGCCGTGCTTTTGAGCGGCATCTTTCCTCGCCACCGATTGAGCATCGAGTGAATTATCTCGTTGAGCGGGAGGCGTATCCCATTCTCCAGTACGATGCGGATCACGCCGAGAGCGGCGCGGCGCAGCGCGTAAGGGTCTTTAGACCCTGTCGGCTTCTCGTCGATCGCCCAGAAGCCTGTCAGCATGTCGAGCTTGTCGGCCAGCGCGCCAGCGATCGCTACCGGTTCGCGCGGCACGTCATCCGACGGACCCAGTGGCTTGTAATGCGCGGCGATGGCGTCCGCGACGGCTCCGTCCTCCTGCTGATCGAGCGCGTAATAGCGGCCCATCACGCCTTGTAGCTCGGGGAACTCTCCGACCATTAGGCTCACGAGGTCGGCCTTGGCGAGGATCGCGGCGCGCTCGGCAAGGTCGGGCTCGGCGCCGACTAACGGCGCAAGCTCCCGGGCGAGCCGCCAAACGCGCTGTACACGCTCATATTGCGAGCCGAGCTTCTCGTGGAACACGATCTCTTTGAGCTTGGGCACGCGGTCCGGCAGCATGACCTTGCGATCCTGCTCGAAGAAGAATTTGGCATCGGAAAGCCGGGCGCGGATGACCCGCTCGTTGCCGGCGACGATGGCCTTGCCTTTGTCGCGCGCTTCGAGATTGGCGACAACGACGAAGCGGTTGGCGAGCGCGCCGTCCTTCTCCTGTAGCGAGAAGCATTTCTGATGCGTCTTCATCGAGGCGGTCAGCACCTCGGGCGGCACTGACAGGAATTCCTGGTCGAAGGAGCCCATAAGCACCACTGGCCACTCGGTGAGCCCTGCATTCTCCGCGAGCAGCGTCTCGTCTTCGACGAGCACCAATCCTTCCTCGTCGGCAATTTTTCGTGCGTCCTCGAGGATGATGCGCGCGCGCTCGTCACCATCGAGGATGACTTTGGCTTCACGCAGCGTCTCCTCGTAGTCCTTGAAGCCCTTCACACTGAAAAGTTCAGGCGCCATTAATCTATGGCCGCGCGTCTGCTTGCCGCTTTCGATGCCGTCGACCTCGAAGGGGATGACCTTGCCGTTAAGCAGGCAGATGATCGAGTGGAGCGGCCGCACCCAACGCAAGCGGCCAGAGCCCCAGCGCATCGACTTCGGCCAAGGAAAAATCTTCACCAGACCCGGCACTATCGCGGCGATGACCTCCGACGTTGCTCGACCACGTCTTTCCAGAAGCGCCACGTAATAGGCGCCCTTCTTGTCTTCGCGCCTCTCGGCTTGATCGGCCGACGCTAACCCTGCCGATTTTAGGAAGCCTTTGATCGCAGCATCCGGCGCATCGACCCGCGGGCCTTTCCTCTCTTCCCTGATGTCGGGCGAGCGCGAGGGCAGCCCCGTAACCACTGCGGTCAAACGCCGCGGCGTCGCGAAGGTCCTTATCTCGCCGAACTCGAGCCCTGCCTCGCGAAGCGCGTCGCCGAGCATCCGCGCAAGATCCTCACGAGCGCGCCCCTGCATTCGCGCTGGGATCTCTTCGGAGAATAGCTCGAGCAAGAGCTCAGACATGCGCGTTGCCGCCGGCCTCGGTCTTGAGCCACGCGGCGCAGCACGCCTTGGCGAGTTCGCGCACACGCAAGATATAAGCCTGCCGCTCGGTGACCGAGATCACTCCCCGGGCATCGAGCAGATTGAAGATGTGGGACGCCTTTATCGCCTGGTCGTAGGCGGGCAGCACCATGAGGTGACGATCGCCTGACTCGCCTTTGGCCAGCAGCGCCTTGCACTCGGCTTCGGCGTCGCGGAAGTGGTCGAGCAGCTTCGCGGTGTCGGCGGCCTCGAAATCATAGCGGGAATATTCCTGCTCGGCCTGAAGGAACACGTCACCGTAAGTGACCTTGTCCTTGCCTATCCCGCCGTTAAAATTGAGATCGAACACGCGGTCTACGCCCTGCACATACATCGCCAGGCGCTCGAGCCCGTAGGTGAGCTCGCCAGAGACCGGATCGCAGTCGAAGCCCCCGACCTGCTGGAAATAGGTGAACTGCGACACCTCCATGCCGTCGAGCCACACCTCCCAGCCGAGCCCCCAAGCGCCGAGCGTAGGGCTCTCCCAGTCGTCCTCGACGAAGCGGATGTCGTGGTTCGAGGGATCGATTCCAATCGCGTAGAGGCTCTCCAGATAAAGGTCCTGAATGTCGGGAGGCGACGGCTTGAGGATCACCTGGAACTGATAATAGTGCTGAAGCCGGTTGGGATTCTCGCCATAGCGGCCGTCCTTTGGCCTGCGTGAGGGCTGGACATAGGCTGCACGCCAAGGCTTAGGCCCGAGCGAGCGCAAGGCGGTCGCGGGATGGAATGTCGCCGCCCCCATCTCCATGTCGTAAGGCTGGAGGATGATGCAGCCCTGGTCGGCCCAAAACCGCTCAAGCTTCAGGATCAGGTCCTGAAAGGACAAGGTCTGCGCCGCACCCGCCTTGGACGGTTTGGCGGCGTCTTTTCGACGTTCATTCATCCGGTCTTCTTTAAAGTCCCTTTCATTGCCCGGCTTGCCTGGGCAATCCAGTAATCCCGGCGCACAAACGACAATCAACATCGGTGATTACTGGATTCCCGCTTTCGCGGGAATGACCATTCATTCGGCTATCAGCAAGATGACTAATGTTGGGGCTTCGGCCGGTAGATGCCGGTTGCAGGGTCGCGCTCCAAGCGCTCGATGGGCTTGGCATCCCGCCGGGCAATGGCCTCTTCTGCGGCGCGAAGTTCGGCGGCAATACGCCGACGCTCTTGGGCTAACCAGCGCCTTCCAGCGAGGAATAGTCCAGCGCCGGCGGCAAATAAAAGAAGCACTTGCGGCATCGTTTAGAACCCGAAACGCGACCAGAGCGCGCGCGCTTCGATCGCCGAGATGAGGTCGGCGGCAAACCCGCCGGGCAAGAAGCTGAAATCTAAGGCGCGGCCTTCGGCGAAGACGCTGCGCCTCCGCCGAAGCCACGAAGTGGATGGCATGACAAGCTTGAGACGGACCTCGTCCCCGTAGATCTCGCGCATCTTGCCGCGCAGGTCGGAGAGCCCGTCGACCAGGCCGAGTTCAAGCGCCTTCTGCCCGGTCCAGAACTCGCCGGTGAACAGCATATCACCGGCCTTCTCGATCTTGGTGCCGCGCCGCGTCTTTACGAGGTCGATGAAAGAGCGATGCACGTCCTCCTGGATCGCCTTGATGCGCTCGACGTCGTCCGGCTTCTCGGGCAGGAAGACATCGAGCGTGTCCTTGCTCTTGCCGGCGGTGTAGACGCGGCGTTCGACGCCGATCTTCTCGATCAGCCGGTTCAGCCCGAAGGTCGCGGTGATAACGCCGATCGAGCCGATGATCGAGCTTGGGTCGGCATAGATCTCGTCTCCGGCGAGCGCGAGCAGATAGCCGCCCGAAGCCGCCACATCCTCGGCGAATACATAGATCTTGAGATTCTTCTCGGCGGCAAGCGCCCTGACACGCTTGTAGATGAGCATCGACTGCACGGCAGAGCCGCCGGGTGAATTGATCTGAATCGCGACGGCCTTGGCGCCACGCATCGAGAAGGCCTTCTCGATCGCGGAGGCGCTGGTCGAAAGTGAGAGGCCGGGTCGGAGCGGCGTGATCATGCCGATCGCGCCGCTGAACCTGAGCACCGGGATCAAAGGCCCGCGCTGTACCCAGGAGGCGGGAAGATAGCTCCGCCAGCCTTGGCGCTTCGATGCGGCGGGATCGTCCAATAAATCGGTCATGCAAACAACGTACAGCCAGATGGCGTCAAATCAAGGCGCGAAACTGCCTCTGGCCTGGCGGAGCCCACATGGAGGCAATCCTTAAGCAGTTGGAAATGCAACTCTTTGATCCACATCCGACAGTCAGGATTCCTTGCTATAGTTCGGACTGACGGTGGGGAACGTGCCACCTCGGCGGCGCGTTTTTTGCCCGAACGCCGCCCTTTCTCTCAGGAGGACTTAATGAACAAGCTTGCCACCTTGGTCGTGGCATTGGGAGCGCTTGTGCTCGCCTTCGTCACGCTTTCCCCGAATGCCGCGGAAGCCGGGTGGCGCCGCGGTTGGGGGTGGGGCCCCCGTGTTTATGTCGGGCCTCGTTACGGCTGGTACGGCTACCGCTATTACCGGCACCATTATCGGCCTTATGCCTATTACGGTTATCCTTACGGCTATTATCCCTATTGGCGCGGGCGTTACTGGCGCGGCTGGTATTAGGCACGCGCGCCGCCGAGGCGCCTAATCGATTCAAGAAGGGCCATTCCTGGGCTCGGGAATGGCCCTTTGGCTTTTCGACTCCCGGGCCTTTTCGAGTGAATGGCAGATGAATGATGGGCTCAGCTTCGGTTCAGAGCGCTCCCGCTAGAACGGCATCATGAGCAAGGAAGGTTCCTCTGCTCTCTGAACAACCGGCGCTTGTGACGCCGCCTACAGGAGTTGACCCCGATGCTGAAGAAGACCCTGATTGCCGCAACCGCCCTTTCCGCTGTCGCGCTTGGCGCTGCCTCGCCTGCGTCCGCCCACTACAAGGGCCACTACAATTTCTCGTGGTACGCCGGCTATCCATCGTGGAGCTATTCAATCTGCCACTACGAGACACGTCCCCTTACGCTGAAAATCTGGGACCCTTACACCTACAGCTACTACTTCAAGACCGTTTATCGCGACGTCAGGATCTGCGGCTAGCGCGGATCGTGCGGGCCCGAAGATTGCTCCTCTCGCTCGGCCGAATGAGGGCTGCCGCCTTTCCCCAAGGCTGCAGCCCTTCTTTTATCTACTTGCCAAGATCGAGCACCTCGCCGCCGCGCAGCACGGCTTCGGCCCCTGCCGTGTAGCTTCCGTTTTGCTCATGCAGCACGAGCCCAGGCAAGAGTCTGGGCCCGGTTCGGCTCCCTTTCCGTCCCTGTAAAATGATCCGGGTCGCAGGCTCGCCCTTCTTGGGGAAGAGCGGAAAGACAGCGATGTCGCCGAACCTACCGTCGAGCAGGCCGAGCAACTCGGTTAAGGCTTCGGCGCGATGAATCAGCGTGAGCCGCCCCTTAGGGGCCGCGAATGTCGCAAAAAAGCGCATCCATGCAGCGAGGCCCTCGGCACCCATGATATGGGCTGTGGCGCGCGCCCGATCAGGTGCGGCCCGCACAGCACCTTCGGCAAGGAAGGGTGGGTTGGCGATGATCTCGTCGTAGCGTTCGCGCTCGAGGCCGGCCTCGCGCAACGCCTTGGCAGGCCCGGTCACGTCGACGTTGACCGGCTTGAATCGGTCGGTGAAGCCGTTGCGTGCTGCATTGTGCTCCGCCAGCGCGCAAAGCTCGGCGTCGATCTCGACCGCCGTTACTTCGATATCGGGGACGCACGCGAGCAGGCAAAGACCTGCAACGCCGACGCCGGCGCCGACATCGAGCACCCGCTTGCCGCCCCGCGCAGGCACCGCGGAGGCAAGAAACACAGCGTCACTCCCAGCCCTGTGTCCGACGCGCGGCTGCACGATACTGATGCGGCCGCCGAGAAAGTCGTCGGTGCTCGCTGCCTCTACCACCGTCTTACGTCTTGTCTTCGTCTGAGATGACATGGCCGATTCCGGCCTCGGTGAGAATGCCGCGGGCTTGCCCGATCCTGTCGCTCTCGACCAGTATGCGCCGGGGCAGGGCGCCGATCGAGCCTTCCAGCACGCTCATATTAGTGTCCGCCACGATGAAGCCGATATCGGCCTCCTCCAGGAGGGCGCTGACATAGGACAGAAGCACCGGATCGTTGGAACGCAGCAATTCTTTCATCGCCTAAAAACCCCGTGTCCTTTAGCCTCAAGCGCTAGTGCCTTGACCTCGGCGGCCGAGCCCCAACAATATTAAAGGAATGAAATAAAACCCGCTTTTTCGGCCCGCATTAAACGAAACTTTGGCCCGTTTCACATCAGCTTTGGATGCGTTTAGGAGAATCCCGTGGGAGTTGTCGTCAAGCTTACCGAGGCGCACAATGCGAAGGCCAGTCTTCAGCCGCTTGCCGCGCTTGTCGAGGAGGACATGGCTCATGTCAACCACATCATCCTCGACCGGGCCCGGTCCAATGTCGAGCTTATCCCCGAACTTGCTCATCACCTGATCGACTCTGGCGGCAAGCGCTTACGCCCTATGCTTACCCTGGCCGCGGCTAGGCTGTGCGGCTATCAAGGCGATGGCCATGTACGGCTAGCTGCGAGTGTCGAGTTCATGCATACCGCCACGCTCCTTCATGATGACGTGGTCGATGAGAGTAATCTCCGCAGGGGCAAGACTGCGGCCCGGCTCCTCTGGGGCAACGAGGCAAGCGTGCTGGTCGGCGATTTCCTGCTCGGCCAGGCCTTCAAGATGATGGTGGACGTAGGTTCGCTCGGCGCGTTGCGCATCCTCTCTGACGCGGCGGCGGTGATCGCCGAGGGTGAGGTGATGCAACTCATCACTGCGAAGAACACCGAGACCACTGAGGACGACTATCTCGCGGTGATCGACGCCAAGACGGCGGCTCTGTTCGCTGCCGCAGCCGAGATCGGCGCAGTGATCGCGGGGCGGCCGAAATCGGAAGCTTCTGCCCTGCGCTCCTACGGACGCAACCTAGGTCTCGCTTTCCAGCTCGTCGACGACGCGCTCGACTATTCGGGCGAGCCCTCGACGCTCGGCAAAAGCGTGGGCGACGACTTCCGCGAGGGCAAGATCACGCTGCCCGTGGTGCTGTGTTACCGGCGTGGCAATGCGGCCGAGCGGGCGTTCTGGCAGCGCACCCTGCAGCAAGGCGAAATCGGCGAGGACGATCTCGCCGAGGCGTTTGCGCTGATGAAGCGCCATAACGCGCTCGGCGATACCATGGAGCGGGCGCGCCACTACGGCGCAATCGCACGCGATGCGCTCGCCATCTTCCCTGACTCCGAGCCAAAGGCAGCGCTGCTCGAGGCCATCGAGTTCTGCGTCGACCGCCCGTTCTAGCCGAGTGCCGAGGCGGCCATCCACCAGGCAGGATGCTGTGCTGTCAGAATCCCAGCGGCATGCCTCGCCTCATTCTCGCTCACGAACAGAGCAAAGCAAGTCGGCCCGCTTCCCGAGAGCCTCGCGATGCGTGCGCCTGGCAGAGTCGACAGCGCGGCAAGCACTTCCCCGATTTGCCGCACGCGGCGCAAGGCAGGCGGTTCGAGATCGTTTCCGCGCGGCAGAATGTAGGCAATAAGCTTGTCAAAGCTTCCGCCGAAATCCGGGGGTTGCGGTTTTGCCGGAAGCGATCCCAAAGGCTCGGCACCGAGCGAGCCATAGACTTCAGCCGTTGCCAGCGGTACGCGCGGGTTGGCGAGGAGAACTCCGCAAGATGGAAAGCCCTTCACCGGCTCGACATTTTCGCCCCTGCCGGTCATGAGGGCAGGGATGCTCTTGAGGCAGACGCTCACGTCAGAGCCGAGCTTCTTCGCAAATGCCGCCAAATCGGTCTCGCTCGGTGTGCCGCCATTGGCGTCGGCGATCAGCCGCAAAGTAGCTGCTGCGTCGGCAGAACCGCCGCCAAGACCTGCGGCGACCGGCAGGGTCTTGATCAACCGAAAGTCCCCGAGGCGAAGGTGAGGCTTGGCAGCCTTCGCGGCTTCGGCCGCCCTCACGATGAGATTGTCGCTGTCCAAAGCGCCGCCAAAGGGACCTTCGATCACAAGCTCCAGTCCCTCGCCCGGTGTAAGCTCGATGACGTCACCGACGTCGGCGAAAGCCACCAGGCTTTGAATTTCGTGAAAGCCGTCGCCGCGGCGCCCGAGGACCTCAAGCGTGAGGTTGAGTTTGGCGCGCGCAAGCTCACGGAGCACCGTCATGCTCCGCTGCCCACGCGGTCGCCAAGCCGCCGCGTACTATTGCGTCTTCTGGCCGGTTTGCGTGGTGCGGTCTTGCGCCGATTTGGTCTCGGCGGTGTCGTTTAGACCGGAAGCGATCTTCTCTTTGAGACTGACGATCTGCTCATCCTCCGGCTTGAGCGTCAGCGCCTGCTGCCACTGATATTTCGCCTCGAGTTTGCGTCCGACACGCCAATAGGCATCGCCCAGATGATCGTTGATGATGGGATCGTCGGGCTTGAGCTCGACCGCGCGCTCGAGGTTCTCAACGGCCGCTGGAAGATTCCCCAGCCTGAAATAGGCCCAGCCCAGGCTATCGACATAGTAGCCGTCGTCGGGTTTGAGCTTCACCGCCTTGCGGATGTAGTCCATCGCCTGCTTCAAATTGCGGCCCTGATCGATCCAGGAATAGCCGAGATAATTCAGCACGAGTGACTCGTCGGGAGAAAGCTCAAGCGCCTCCTTGAAATCCGATTCCGCTGCGGCCCAGTCCTTCAGCCGCTCGTTCGATACGCCGCGCGAATAGAACAGGGCCCAATTCTCCTTGCTGGGTTTTCCGATCAGCTGGATGGCCCGGGAATAGTAGTCCTTGGCTTCGCCATAGCGCTCATGTGAGCGCAAGATGTTGCCGAGCGCGTCATAGGTACGAA
>JBKOWI010000211.1:0-9778 GCA_046724315.1 Pseudomonadota bacterium
AGAGTGGATGGAAACGTGGACGAGCGTTGGATAAACGTCGCATGAGCGCTGATTGACAGGGGGGAACCGGAGACCTAATGCTCTGACTTACCTTGCTGCCGCCGATCGGCGGCAATTTTATTTCAGGGACACCACAGATAATGTCGGCCCTCCTTCCGACCTATGCTCGCAGCGAGCTCTCCTTCGCGCGCGGGGAAGGCGCCTATCTCTACACCACCACGGGCGAACGCTATCTCGACTTCGCGAGCGGCGTGGCGGTGACGGCGCTTGGGCACGCGCATCCGCATCTGGTCAAGGCACTGACGGAGCAGGCAAAGAAGCTGTGGCACGTCTCCAACCTGCATCAGATCCCCGAGCAGGCGCGGCTTGCCGAACGCCTCACTGACGCAACCTTTGCAGACTATGTTTTCTTCGCCAATTCCGGCGCCGAGGCGGTGGAGTGCGCCATCAAGGCTGCGCGCCGCTACCACTTCAAGAACGGTGCGCCTGAGCGCTATCGCGTCATCACGTTCGAAGGCGCCTTTCATGGCCGCACGTTGGCCACCATCGCAGCCGGAGGCCAGGCAAAGCACCTTGAAGGCTTTGGCCCTCCGACGGATGGCTTTGATCAGATCGAGGCTGGCGACATCAAGAAGGTGAAAGCCGTGATCGGCGAAGTCACGGCAGGCGTCCTGATCGAGCCGATCATGGGTGAGGGGGGAATGCGCGAGATATCGTGGCGCTTCCTTCAGGATCTGCGGGCGCTGTGTGACGATGAGGGCATCCTGGTTCTGCTCGACGAGGTGCAGACTGGGATGGGCCGGACGGGCCGGCTGTTCGCCCATGAGTGGGCGGGAATCACGCCGGATATCATGGCCACAGCCAAGGGGCTCGGCGGCGGCTTTCCCGTGGGCGCCTGCCTCATGACCGAGGCCGTGGGCTCTGCCATGACGGCGGGAAGCCATGGCTCGACCTTTGGCGGCAATCCGCTTGCTATGGCCGTCGGCAATGCGGTGCTCGATATCGTGCTAGAAGACGGCTTTCTCGACCATGTCGCTCAGATGGGGCTGAGGCTCAAGCAGCGGCTTGCGGCGCTCAAGGACGAGCATGGCGAGATCATCGAGGAGGTGCGCGGCCAGGGGCTGATGCTCGGGCTGAAATGCAAAGTGTCGAACGTGAAGCTGCTCGAAGCTCTGCGCGCGGAGAAGATGCTGACCGTACAGGCCGGCGACAATGTCATTCGTCTCCTGCCGCCGCTGATCGTGGGCGAGGCAGAGATCGATCTCGCTTGCACCAAGCTCGATGCAGCGTGCGTCGCTCTGAAGAGTGGCGCGCTCGCCGACGCCTGACTTCCGCTCCGCTGTCCCATGGTCCCCAAGCACTTTCTCGATATCGATGCTTTGGACACCAAAACTCTGCGCGCCATCATCGATTGGGCCCATGAGATCAAGCGCAAGGGGCATGTGCCGAAGAGGCTGAAGCGACGCGAGCGCCCGGTTCTCGCCATGATCTTCGAGAAGCCCTCGACCAGGACGCGCGTCTCTTTTGAGGTCGCCATTTACCAGCTCGGCGGGCAGTCGCTCGTCCTGAGCCCGCAAGACATGCAGCTGGGGCGGGGCGAGACGCTTGCGGATACCGCGCGGGTTCTATCGCGCTATGTCGATGTGATCATGTTGCGCACCGGACCGCACGCGACGCTGACTGAGCTTGCCGCCCATTCAAACGTTCCGGTGATCAACGGCCTCACCTGCCTGTCGCATCCCTGCCAAGTGATGGCCGACATCATGACCTTCGAGGAGGTGAAAGGGCCGATCAAAGGCCGCACAATTGCCTGGATCGGCGACGCCAATAATGTCGCGACCTCCTGGGTGCACGCGGCGGCACGCTTCGGCTTCAGGCTCAGGATCGCCTCGCCGAATGAGTTTGGCCCCGCGCCCGAGCTTCTCGCCTGGGCAAAGGAACAAGGCGCCGAAATCGAGGTTGGCGATGATCCACGCAAAGCGGCGCGGGAGGCCGACTGCGTGGTGACCGATGTCTGGGTTTCGATGGGCGACGGCGACAAGAAGAGGCGGAGCGCGGCGCTTCGGCCGTTTCAGGTCGATGGCGCCCTGATGGCTCTTGCGGCAGAGGACGCGATCTTCATGCATTGCCTGCCAGCCCATCGCGGAGACGAGGTGACCGCCGAAGTAATCGACGGACCGCAATCCGTTGTGTGGGACGAGGCCGAGAACCGTCTGCATGTGCAGAAGGCGATCCTTGCCTGGTGCCTCGGCGCCGAGCCTCGCGGCAGCAAGGCCACGCGGGCCAAGCGGCGCAAGGCGCGCGGAGCCAGAAAATGACCGAGCGCGGATCCGAGCAGCGGATCGAGCTTCGCATTCCGGAGGACGATCTCATCCTCCCGTTCCAGGCCGAGCATGCCGACGTCCTCGGCCGCCTGGTCAAGCTCGGGCCCACGGTCGACACCATCCTTTCGCGCCACGACTATCCAGAGCAGGTATCGCAGCTGCTGGGGGAGGCGGCTGCGCTCACGGCGCTGCTCGGCGCCTCCCTCAAATTCGAGGGCAAGTTCATCCTCCAGGCTTCGACCGACGGTCCGGTGGATCTTCTCGTCGCCGATTATCAGGTGCCCGGAGGCTTGCGCGGCTATGCCCGCTTTTCGGCCGAGCGGCTCGCGGAACTTCCTCCAAACGGGCGGCTTCTCGGCGAGGGCCATCTCGCCATGACCATCGACCGCGGCAACGACACCGAGCGTTACCAGGGCGTCGTACCACTGGAAGGCGATAGCCTGACTGAGGCGGCAGACACTTATTTCCGTCAATCCGAGCAGCTCCCGACCTTCATCAGACTTGCCGTGGCGCGGCACTATCGCGCGGGCAAAGCGGGCGGACGGCCTTGGACATGGCGCGCGGGCGGTCTTCTCGTCCAGAAGCTCACACGCGAAGGCGGGCGCACGAGCCGCAGCGACGCCGCCTTCGAGGAGGACTGGACGCGTGCCAAGGCGCTTGCCGAAACGGTCGAAGACCATGAGCTGCTCGACCCGACGCTTCCGGCCGATCGGCTGGTGTACCGGCTCTTCCACGAGGAACAGGCGCGCGCTTATCGGGCCATCTCGCTCGAGAGCTATTGCAGTTGCTCGCGGGCACGCGTCGAGGAACTTCTGAAGCGCTTCTCGCCGGAGGATTTGGCCGACATGGTAGTCGACGGCGAAGTGTGGGTGACGTGCGAGTTCTGCAACAGCCGTTACCGCTTCGATCCCGGCTCCTTCACCGACGCCTAGGCGCTGAGCTCCTTCGCGAGACCCGCGAGGAAGGCCATGCAGGCGTCGAGTTGCTCGATGCTCACGAACTCGTCGGCCGCGTGCGCCTGCGCGATGTCGCCAGGTCCGCAGATCACGGACGGGAACCCCGCCTGCTCGAATAAGCCCGCTTCGGTGGTGTAGGAGACCGCGCGCGTTTGTTCCGTCCCGGTAAGTTTGAGCGCCAGCGCTACCGCCTCTGAGGCGCTGCCTGCTACAAACGCCGGCACTGATTTCAACGCCGTCGTCTCGATCGCGGCCTCGTCCGTCACCTGCTTCATTTTGGGCAGGAGCGACTTCTCGGCAAACGCGGCAAGATTACGCGATGCCTCGCCCGGCGTGGCGGAGGGCAGACTGCGTACCTGCCATTGGAACTCACAATTCTTAGGCACGATATTGCCGGCGGTGCCGCCTTTGATGGTGCCGACACTGATCGTGGAGTAGGGCGGCTCGAAGTGCGGATCGTTCTCCTTCTTCGGAATGGCGCCACCGATGCGGTCGAGCTCGCAGACGAGCGCAGCGGCAACCGAGATCGCGTTGACGCCGAGCGCCGGAAGGCTCGAGTGTGCCTCGCGGCCATGCACGACCGTGCGGTACGCATCGATGCGCTTATGTGCGTCGATCACTGCCATGCTGGTCGGTTCGCCGACGATGATCGCGCGTGGGCGCGGAAAGTCCTTGCCGAGGCGGGCGATCAGCGGTCGCACGCCGGTGCAGCCCACCTCCTCGTCATAAGAGATGATGAGGTACACTGGCTCCTTCAGCGTTCGCATCTTGAACAGCGGCACTGATGCAAGAGCGCAGGCGAGGAAGCCCTTCATGTCGCAACTGCCCCGGCCGTACAGCCTGCCGTCGCGTGCCGTGAGCGTGAATGGATCCGATGCCCAGCGCTGCCCTTCGACGGGAACGCAGTCGCTGTGGCCGGAAAGGCCAATGCCGCCATTGCCGCTACCGCCGATGGTGACGAAGAGATCGGCCTTGGCGCCATCGGGCGAGGGGATGCGCAACGAGCCGATGGCGTGGCTCTTGAGATAGTCCTCGACGAAGCCGATCAGTGCGAGATTAGACTTCGAGCTCGTCGTATCGAAGCCGACCAGTGTTGCGAGTAGCTCCCGCACTTTGGATTGAGATGCAGTCAAAGGAACACCTGTGATCCAGCCCCGTGCGGTGAACCTAGGAGGCCTGGGTGCGAAAGCGCTCGGTGGCCCTCGCCTTGGCCTTCATCGCCTCGATTTCGCGGTCGCGCGGCGGAGCCGAGGTGACGAGAGAATCAATCAGCTCGCGTGCCGCGCGTGACACCTTGTCCGCGGCGCGGTCGAACGCGGCCTGATTGGCTTGCGAGGGCCGGGTAAAACCCGAGAGCTTGCGCACGAATTGAAGCGACGAGAGATAGATCTCCTCATCCGTAGCGGGCGGATCGAAATTATGGAGCGTCTTGATATTGCGGCACATGACCATTCTCACTCGACAGTTCGCATTAACCCGAAACGGTGACACACGAGGCTTCCATGGGCAAGCAAGCTTCCCTTAACGCGCGGCAGCAAGCGCTTGGTCAAGATCGGCCTTCAAGTCGCGCACGTCCTCGAGCCCGATGGAAAGCCTGATGGTGTTGTCGAAAATGCCGAGCTCGGCGCGAGCCTCTGGCGACAGCCGCTGATGCGTGGTCGTGGCAGGGTGCGTAACGAGGCTCTTGGCGTCGCCGAGATTGTTGCTGATCTTGAAGATCGAGAGCGCGTTCATGAAGCGGAACGCGTTCTTCTTATCGCCCTTCACCTCGAACGCGACCATCGGGCCTCCGCCATCCATCTGCTTCAGAGCCAATTGGTGCTGCGGATGATCGCTTCGGCCCGGATAGAACACGCGTTGAACCTCCGGCTGGTCGGCGAGGAAATCGGCTATGGCAGCCGCAGAGGCGCAATGCCGATCGACCCGCAAGGGCAACGTCTCCAAACCCTTGAGCAATACCCAGGCATTGAACGGACTCAGCGAGGGTCCTGTCTGCTTGAAGTAGTTATGAAATTTTTCATCAATGAAGGCCTTGCTGCTCAGCACAACGCCGCCGAGACAGCGTCCCTGGCCGTCGATGTGCTTGGTCGCGGAATAGCAGACGATGTCGGCGCCGAGCGGAAGTGGCCGCTGCAACATCGGCGTGGCGAATACGTTGTCGACCACGACCAGCGCATTCGCCTTATGCGCGATTTTCGACACGGCCTCGATGTCGACAAGCTCAAGCACCGGATTGGTCGGCGTTTCAAAGAAGAAGGCTTTGGTATTCGGCCTCACCGCGTTCTCCCAAGCAGCGAGATTACGCCCGTCCACCAGTGTCGACTCGATGCCGTAGCGCGGCAAAAGATCCTCGACGACATAGCGGCAGGCGCCGAACAGCGCACGGGCCGAAACGACATGATCGCCGGCCTTGAGAAAACAGAGCAGGGAAGCAGCGACAGCGGCCATGCCGCTCGCTGTTCCACGCCCAGCCTCCGCTCCCTCGAGCGCGCACATGCGCGCCTCGAACATGGCAACGGTCGGATTGGAATAGCGGCTATAGACGAAGCCTTCCTCGTCCCCCTTGAATCGCGCTTCGGCCTGTTCGGCGCTGTCATAGACGTAGCCTGAGTTGAGGAAGATCGCCTCAGATGTCTCGCCGAACTGGCTCCGCAGCGTCCCGCCATGCACGAGCTCCGTCGCCTTATGCCAGGCGATGCGGCTCCGGTCTCTCCGATCCTCCCTTGCCATAGACTCCACTCCTTGAACCTCCCCACGACCGGCCGACGGACACAAAAAAACCCGGGCTTGGCTGCCGCCAAAAGACCGGGTGACGAATTCTCGTCTCGCGCGGCCTTTTAGCGAGTTGTTTTACGTGGCTGCAAGCCGGCCGGCCAAATCACCACGAGGCGACATTAATGCGCCCGCGGCCTATCCGCCGTCAAGACCAGGCAAGGGATCTTGTCCTAGAACGGCAAGGAGGAAGCTTAAAACGCCGAGCACTCCGAGCACGGTCCGCACGATATGCAGCCTGCCCCATCTTTCGATCAAAGCCCGGCTGTGCCGTCCCGCCTGCTTCTGCTCGATCGCGAGCAGGGCATCGTTGGTAGGTTTGATGACCAGAAGCGTCCACGGCCATGGCGCAAGCATGACGAGCGCGCCAACGAGAAATGCGGGCCTGCCGGTTTGCCACCAAGCGATTGTGCCGAGAAGAAACGCGAGCAGGGCAAGACCCGCCTGCATGATGGTGCCGCGTTTGTACGAGCACTTCCATTCAGCGAGAAGGGGGCAGTCCTCAAGCCCGAGCCTGGCCGGCTGCTCGACGCAACTGACATAGATCGCAGCCCCCGTGAAAATGGCCGCTACGGTAAGCGCGAGATATCCGATAACCATGATGCCGTTTGCCTCCCAATCCGCGCCTAGAACCTCGGTTCCCCCTTGTGAATCCGGGGGAGAAGGCCGAGCTTAAGGTGACGAGGCCCGCCCGTCATGCCAAGAACATCTTCATGTCTCCCGCAGATTCGCAAACCGCTGAGCTGTTCCAGCGCCTGCCCGAGACGCCCCACGTGACCATTCCAGCCGAAGCCACCCGGAGTGTCTTCGCCCGCACCGGCATTCTTCCCTGCCAGGCCATCAGAGCCATGATCGGCGCTGGCGAGATTTTTGGCGCGCCCGAGATCGAGCCTGACCAGATCCAGCCGGCGAGCCTCGACTTGAGGCTCGGCAAGGTGGCCTACCGCATCAGGGCAAGCTTCCTGCCGGGGCCTGGCGCCACCGTGCGCGACAAGCTCGGCGGGCTCAAATTCCACGAGATCGGTCTGACCAAGGGTGCCGTCCTCGAAGCAGGCTGCGTCTACCTCGTGCCGCTCATCGAGCAGCTCAAGCTCCGCTCGACCATCGCCGGGTTTGCCAATCCCAAGAGCTCGACCGGCCGGCTCGACGTGTTCACTCGCCTCATCGCCGACAATCAAGATACGTTCGACGCGGTCGAAGAGGGCTATTCAGGTCCGCTCTTCGCCGAGATCTGCCCGCGGACTTTTTCCATCAAGGTGCGCTACGGCTCGCGTCTCAATCAGATCAGATTCCGCCGCAGAGTCGGCCAGCAGCTCGACGCAGACGAGAGGCCTGGCCGCATTGGCGATCGCCGTCTTCGCGAAATCCACTCGGATATCGGACTCGTCGAAGGCGAGGCTGCGATCCGCGAAGGACTCAACTTGCGCATCAGCCTCGCGCCTATTCCGCCATCAGGGCTCGTCGGCTATCGCGCAAGACGCTATGCCGGCGTGATCGATGTCGATGCAGTTGGAGCCTACGAGGCGGACCAGTTCTGGGAAGCCGTGCACCTTCGCGACGACCGGCGCCTCGTGCTCGACCCACACGAGTTTTACATACTCGCCTCCAAGGAGAGCGTGTCGGTGCCGCCGGCCTATGTCGCCGAGATGGCGCCATTCGATCCCTTGATCGGAGAGTATCGCGTGCACTATGCGGGCTTCTTCGACCCCGGCTTTGGCTACACCGAGGGCAAGGCGCCAGGAGCGAAGGCTGTACTCGAAGTGCGCAGCCTTGATATCCCGTTCATTCTGGAGGATGGACAGATCGTCGGGCGCTTGGTCTATGACAAGCTCACCGACATCCCCGACCAGATCTACGGCCACGGCATCGGCTCGCATTACCAGGCGCAGGGACTGAAGCTCTCCAAGCACTTCAAACAGGGCTGACTAAGCCGAGCAGGACCCGCCGCCAAGCACGCAGAACTTGGCGCAATGCGGATGGCAAAGCTTGACTGTGCCGTGTTCGAACATGCCGCCGTCGGTCTGCGCGGCTTCCGCCAGTGTCGCGCCCATCTCGAAGGCTGGATCGTAAGGAAGCAGCGTGCAGGGAAGCACCACTGGCATCGCAGCTCCCTTGCGCTTCACTACCATGCGGCTCGACGCGCACATCACGTCTCTCGGGTCTTTGTGCAGAATTCCCCAACAGGATTCGGTGATCTCAGGCACCTCGGCTCTGAGGTCCATTTCGGGGAACAGTACGAGCGAGGTGCGGTCGTAGGCATCGACTGGCCAGCCCCGCGCGGCGATCAGCGCGGCATAGCCGGCCCGCTCGTCCTCCTCGCTCTCGCCCCAGCACGTGCGACCGGCAAGCGCGATAGTGAAGCTTTGACGCGCCAGCCAATCGATTCCTTCGACCGTTTTGTCGAAGGTGCCTTCGCCGCGCTCCTCCTCGTGCAATCTTTTCGTGTAGTGGTCCAGGCTCACGCGCAGCACGAGCCGGCTCCCGTAGGTGTCGCGCAGCGCCGCGAGACCTGAAAGAATGCGCGGACGGAGCATCGGCTGCATGGCATTGGTCAGCACCAGCACCGAGAAGCCGCGGCCGAGCGCGTCGTCCAGCATCTCGATAATCTCGGGGTTCATGAAGGGCTCGCCGCCGGTGAAGCCGATCTCAGTGACCGGAAGGCGATCGCGCACGATCTCGTCGAGGAAGACAGCGGCCTCGGCACGGGTGATGTAGGCAAGCCGATCGTTCTCGGAGCTCGACTCGATATAGCAATTACGGCACTCGATATTGCAAAGGCTGCCGGTGTTGATCCACAGCGTGCGCAACGCCTCAAGCCTGACGCGAGCGCGGCGCTCGCCTTTAGCGGTCCAATCTGGATCGGCGAATTTTGCGGGAGGCGCGGCTAAGGGAAGCTCGCTCATGCTCCCACTATACGAGAGATCGCTTGCGAAGTTTGCTCGCTAAGCGCTCGCCGTCCTTCACGTTCTGGCGACCGCTTTTGGCGTGGGTGCTTGTAGCGTACATACGCATGACTGTGGTCAACGTTGCGCAAGATTGGGCAAAATGGAGAGGTCAAACTTGGGGCATGTGATTCACGACGAGTCATAACCGCAATCGCTCTCAAATCGAGATTGTAGTGGCAAAAAGACGGGCTAACTCGCCGGTGCTGACTTCATTCATGATGAAAATCTAGCATCGATACGGGTTTGTCTCGACAAGACGCACCTGTAGCGTCGCTAGAAAACGCTCTCTCCCGCAATCGTGTTGGAACGCGCTCTCGAGCAGCTAGGTGCGGATGTCGTGTCGCACGCGTTCAAGCGTGGTGTGCTTATAAAAGCCTACATTCCACTCGGTGAGGCGCACGCGCTCTTTGTTGCGACGCATCTGTCCGATAGGAAGCGGCCAATACAGGTTCCACACTTGCAATGCGAACGACACCCACGTCAGCATGTCTGACATTCGGGTGGGTTACAAAAAAACGCCCGCAAAGCGCGGGCGAGAAAGCCCGTCACGGGACAGGCACAAAAAACCCGGCCCCCCCGGCCGGCCAGAATCAATCTTCTAATTTAATTATACCACAGTCTCCCCGGTTCGGGGGGCCGTGAGCACAAAAAACTCGGCACACAGGCCGGGCGGAATCACTCACCCTGCGGTTTCTGTTTGGGCTCAGCCGTCGGGTCGTCAAGCCAAAAACATCGCGAAACCCTTGACGTTGATGTTGCGATGCGAGACTGCGATTCGCTT
>JBKOWI010000159.1:0-2625 GCA_046724315.1 Pseudomonadota bacterium
CATATGACAGTGGGCGAGAACGTTGCCTATGGCCTGATGATCAAGGGCGTGCCCCGGGCTGAGCGCGAAAGAAGAGCGAGAGACGCGCTCGCCATGGTCAAGCTCGCCGGATACGAGGATCGCCGTCCGTCGCAGCTCTCAGGCGGTCAGCGCCAGCGCGTGGCGCTCGCCCGTGCGCTGGTGAACGGTCCCAAGGCCCTGCTCCTCGACGAGCCGCTCGGCGCGCTCGATCTCAAGCTCAGAGAACAGATGCAGGAGGAGCTGAAGGCGCTGCAGAAAAAGCTCGGCATCACCTTCGTCTTTGTCACCCACGATCAGGGCGAGGCGCTTTCGATGGCCGATCGCGTCGCCATTTTCAATGACGGCAAGATCGTCCAGGTCGATGCTCCCGCCGACATCTACGAGCTGCCCCGGTCGCGCTTCGTCGCCGACTTTGTGGGGTCATCGAACGTGCTTTCCCCCGCCTTCGCCACCGCCCATGGCGGGGCCGCCAAATGGACGAGCCTTAGGCCGGAGAAAGTCGGCGTCTTTGCGGCGGGCAGCCCCGTGCCGGAAGCACACGCTCACGCCGACGGGGAAATCAAGGCGATCTCGTATCAGGGCGCGGTCACCCGCTTCAGCGTGGAGACCGAGAAATTGCGGATCTGCGCTGAGGTGCCTGCCACCGGGTCCTCGTTCAAGGAGGGCGACAAGGTGCGGCTCATTTGGCCGAAAGCGGCCATGGTCACCATGGAGGAGGGGGCGTGAGCCAGGCGGTGACAGCCAATACGCGCGCGGTAACAACCGACAGGAGAGAGGGGATCCTCGACCGGATCTCCGATGTCCTCATTGCGCACCCCAAGCTCCTGACATTGCTGCTTTTGCTGCCGCCGCTCCTGTGGATCGGCGTTGTCTATGTCGGCTCGCTGTTTGCGCTCCTGCTGCAGAGCTTCTATTCGCTTGACGACTACTCCGGGCTTATCGTCCGCGAGTTCACGCTCTCGACCTACGCGCAGCTGCTTGAGACCGCCAATCTTCAGATCATTCTGCGCTCGGTGATGATGGCCGCGCTCGTCACGCTCGCTTGCTCGATCATCGCCTTTCCCATCGCCTATTACGCGGCGCGCTATGCCAGCGGCTGGACCAAGGCGCTGTTCTATCTCGCGGTGATGATGCCGCTCTGGTCGAGCTATCTCGTCAAGATCTACGCCTGGAAGCTCATCCTGGCCAAGGAAGGCATCCTCACCTGGCTCGCCAACGGCCTGCATCTGTCCTGGCTGCTCAACGGAATTCTGGGGCTGCCATTGGTCGGCGGCCCGTCTCTGTCGTTCAGCTACATCGGCACGTTCCTGGTCTTCGTCTACATCTGGATCCCGTACATGATCCTGCCGATCCAGGCGGCGCTCGAGCGCGTGCCGGCCAACTATATCGAGGCCTCCGCCGATCTCGGCGCCAAGCCGCGGCAGACATTCTGGACGGTGATTTTTCCGTTGGCGTTGCCCGGCATCATCGCCGGCTCGATCTTCACCTTCTCGCTGACGCTCGGCGATTACATCGTGCCGACAATCGTTGGCAACTCGCGTCTCATGATCGGGCAGGCCGTGTACACCCTGCAGGGCACTGCCGGAAACGTGCCGCTCGCAGCCGCTTTCACCGTGGTCCCCATGGCGATTATGGGCGTCTATTTGTGGGTGGCGAAGCGCATGGGAGCGTTCGATGTCCTCTGACCCGAACCGCGCCAAGCCGCTCGGGCTGCGCATCGCCGCCATTGCCGGGCTTTTGTTCCTGCATCTGCCGCTCGCGCTGATCGTGCTCTACGCCTTCACCACCGAGGAGAAGAGCTTCCAGTTCCCGCCGCCAGGCTACACCACGCGATGGTTCGAGGTGGCCTGGTCGCAACGGCCCGATATCTGGCCGCCGCTCTATCTCTCGCTCGAAGTAGCCGCGATTGCTACCGTGCTCGCGCTCATCTTCGGAACTCTTGCCGCCGCAGCGCTGTCGCGCGCCAAGTTCTTCGGTCGCGAGACGATCTCGCTGCTGTTCGTGCTGCCGATTGCGCTTCCTGGCATCATCACTGGCATATCGCTGCGCTCGGCCTTCGACATCATGGGTATCGACTTTTCGATCTGGACCATCGTCCTTGGTCACGCCACGTTCTGCATCGTGGTGGTCTACAACAATGCCATCGCCCGCTTCCGTCGTCTCTCCGGCAATCTCATCGAGGCGTCCATGGATCTCGGGGCCAATGGCTTCGAGACGTTCCGCTACGTGATCCTGCCGCAGATCGGCACCGCGCTGCTTGCCGGCGGCATGCTCGCCTTTGCGCTGTCCTTCGACGAAGTCATCGTGACCACGTTCACCGCTGGTCAGCAGTCGACATTGCCAATATGGATGTTGTCCGAGCTGATCAGGCCGCGCCAGCGCCCGGTGACCAATGTCGTCGCGGTCTTTGTCATCGTCGTTACGCTTTTGCCGATCCTCGCCGCCTATTACCTGACGCGCGAAGGCGAGCATGTGGGCGGATCATCGAAATAGCCGGCGCCCGCGCCGCAACTGGAGGAACGTATGCTCGATACGCAAATGTTGATTGGCTCGAAGTTCGTCGAAGGGACGGAATCGCCGGAGAATGTGGTCAATCCCAAGACC
>JBKOWI010000064.1:0-3169 GCA_046724315.1 Pseudomonadota bacterium
GCGTTTGCCCGACGAAGCCCTGAACCCCTCCCGGGCACATCGAAATCTCCTCGGCCCGCCCTCCTCGAACACACCGGGAACCTGCATCAGCGTCCCGTCGGGAGTTCCCATCTGCGATGTGTGAACCGGCTCACACCTTAAGCTAGAAACGCTTAAACACAGGGCGACCTTACGGTTAACGACAAAATGTATGACTGACGCCGAGCGCCTCGCCTATTTAGAGAGGTTTGTAGATGCAACAGAGTGTGGATTCCGACGATTTCGGCCAGTCATTCCGAGCTGAAGTCGGCCACCTGTTCCGATTGATGTCGGCCGGCCGTTCCGATTGATGTCGGCCGGGGTGGCGAGCGCCCTCTCGTCAGATTTGATTTGTCATCCTTGGGTAGTGACGTCAAGCGTCAGCGCTTTTGGCAGCCGTCTGCTTGCGGAGGGAGTCGCCCTTGAGCTGTAGGCGATGCGCATTGTGGATAATGCGGTCGAGAATGGCGTCGGCGAGGGTGGGATCGCCGATTACATTGTGCCAGCGGTCCACTGGGAGCTGACTGGTGATCAATGTTGCGCCGCGGCCGCACCGTTCTTCGGCGATCTCGAGTAGATCGTGGCGCTGCTCCGGGCCGAGTGGTTCAAGACCCCAGTCGTCGAGGATGAGGAGCTTGACACCGCCAAGCGCACGCATCAGGCGCGGATAACGTCCGTCACCATGGGCCAGCGCCAGATCGATGAAGAGGCGCGGGATGCGCTGGTAGAGGACGGACCGGTTGTCGCGGCATGCCTTGTGGCCGAGAGCACATGCAAGCCATGATTTGCCCACGCCCGTTGGCCCTTCGATAATCAGGTTCTGCGGGACGTCGATCCAGTCGCCTTGAGCGAGTTTCTGGAACAGGGCGCGGTCGAGGCCGCGCGGCGCCCGGTAATCGACGTCCTCGATCGTCGCCTGGTGACGCAGGCGGGCGAAGCGCAGCCGGGCCTTGAGCCGGCGGTCCTGGCGTTCGGTCATTTCTCGGTCGAGCAGCAGACCGAGCCATTCGGCATGACTGAGCTCGCTGGCACGGGGATCGGCATCGAGCTGAGTGAAAGCGCGCGCCATACCGGCCAGCCCGAGCCGGTGCAGCTGGTCAAGGGTGGGATGGGTCAGCAAAGCGGATCTCCTCACTGGTAATAGCCGGCGCCGCGAATGTTGGGATGGTCGAGCGGCAGCTCGCCGAGGTCGGCCGTTCGCGACGGCGGCCGGCGGTCGAGGCCGTGTTGGAGGATCGAATTGATGCTGCCGTAGGAGCGGGCGCCGAGCTCGAGACCGCGTCGGCATGCGGCTTCCAGCCGGCTGGCGCCGTAATGCCGGGCGAGCCGCAGAATGCCCAGACAGGCCCGGAACCCTTGCTCCGGATGTGGCCGGCTTTCGAGAATGACCGCCGTCAATTTGGCCGTGTCGGGGCCAATGACGGCGGCGTCACGCCGGATGCGATCGATCGTCCAGCCGGCATAGCGGCGATGGGCGCTCGGCATGTGTTCCGGCAGTGTGGTGTGGCGACCGCGGATGCCGCTGCGCATATGGCAAGCGACACGCTCACCTTTGTGGAACAGCTCGACCGTGCGCTGGGTGATGCGCGCCTCGACCTGTTCCTTCAACAGGCGATGCGGCACCGAGTAGTAATGGCCGTCGATATCGACGTGGTAATCGAGACCGACCCGGCGCAGTCGCCACTCGGCATAAACGTAGGGCTCGCTTGGCAACCGATCGAGCGCCGGCCGATCGAGCTCCTCGAACAAACGGCGCCGGCTGACGCCGAGGCGTCGCATCGGCCGCTCGTTCAGATCGACGACCAGCCTGGCAATCGCGGCATTGAGCTCGGTCAGAGAGAAGAAGCGCTGGTTTCTGAGCCGGGCCAGGATCCAGCGCTCAACCACCAGTACCCCGGCTTCGACTTTGGCCTTGTCGCGTGGCTTGCGTGGCCGCGCCGGCACAATGGCGGTGCCGTAATGGGTGGCGAAGTCCTGGTAGGTCGGATTCAGTCCCGGCTCGTACCAATTGGCGTTCAGCACGCCGACCTTGGGGTTGTCCGGCACGATCTGCCGTGGCACGCCGCCAATGAAGCTCAGCGCCCGGACGTGCGCGCCAATCCAGTCCGGCAAGGTCTGCGTCGCAGTCGCCTCGGCATAGGTGTAACTGGAGGCGCCCAGCACGGCGACGAAGATCTGGGCCGCCCGCACCTCCCCGGTCGCTCCATCGATAACGTCGATCGTCTGTCCGGCATAGTCGACGAACAGCCGCTCGCCGGCCGCATGAACCTGCCGCATGGTCGGCGATAGCCGGCTTTCCCAATCCCGATAAAGCTCGCAAAAACGGGAATAGCCGTAAGCCTTCGGGTTTTGCGCGCGGTATTCCTGCCAGAGCAGCATCAGCGTGACGCCGGGTCGGCGCAGCTCACGATGAATGACCGGCCAGTCCGGTTCAGCCTTGCGCCTTGTCCCGGGGGCGATCCCAGAGCGGGCGAACAGCATCGCCTCCAGCGCCGCATCGGTCAGCGTCGGCGGCAACGGCCAACCAAGCCCCACCGAACTGGCGCGGTCCAAATAATCGCTGACCGTACTGCGGGCCAAACCGGTGCTGCGAGCGATCATCCGGTCGGTCGCACCGCACCCATACTTTAGCCGCAAAATCTCTCGCACACAGCGCATCGGCACCCGCTCCGCCGGCATCGGCTCCCCCTCCGCATCCCACGGAGCGGCAGCCTATGCAGTCACCGGTTGAGCGCTCGCCGCCTACACAGTGGCCGGCTTCAGATCGGAATCGGTGGCCGGGATCGATTGGAACAGGTGGCCGACTTCAAATCGGAATTAGCGGCCGACATCATTTCGGAATCGGTGGCCGACTTACGTCGGGAATCAGCAGTCCGCTTGCAGGTCGACGACGTATGCGCCGGCGGCAGGGTGCGGGACCGTGGCACCGTGATTCAGAAGAAGACAGGGCGACCGGTCCAGTTCGAAATCACGGAGCAGACCCGGGCCTCGATCCGTGATTGGCTGTCGAAAATCGAACTCCGAAATGGGCGCTACCTGTTCCCGAGCCGTTTCCGAGCCCAACCGCACCTCTCTACTCGGCAATATGCTCGCATCGCCCATGCCTGGGTCGAGAGTGCGGGGCTCGACAGTTCGCCTACGGCCACATTCA
>JBKOWI010000134.1:0-3750 GCA_046724315.1 Pseudomonadota bacterium
GGAAAGGATCTGCTCCCACTCGGGTGCCGCGGGATTCTTCACCACGCGCGAAATCACGGCAATGACCACTGGCGCTCGCATGAAGCGCTTCGCCTCATTCTCGAGCCGGAAGGTGCCGGGATCGCTCTCCTCAGCCCGGCAAACCTCCGCGAGCACTTTGCCGAATGTCTCCCTAACTTCGCCTTGGAACAGGATGAAGCGCCAAGGCACCAGCTTCTTATGATCAGGCACCCTCGAAGCGGCCCTCAGCATCAGCTCGAGTTCATTCTCGCTTGGCCCGGGCTCGCCAAGACTGTTGGCAGAGACCGAGCGGCGAGTAAGAAGGAGATCGAGTGCAGGGTTCGACATGACATCGGCTTAGGGTTGCAGAGGACGCGTTCCCTAGCGTGAATTCGGGAGGTGGACAACGGCGGGTTCGGGCCATCGGCAAGGGACAGACTGCCCCAGCAACCTCCCCAAATCGGCCTTATTCACAAAGGAATTTCAGTTGGAGTTTGGCGCACTGGAAACGGGTATAACAGCTTGCGGCCGGCTGATTGGGACAAACGCCATGCGGGGGAAACGCTGCGCGGGCCTTAGGCTCTTGCTCCTGCCCGCAATTTTACTCGGGATGGGAGCCGTCGCAGCCAAGGATGCGTCCTCCCCGCCCGCGGCGCTTGGCCTCCCCACCACCATCATCGTGCTCGACGCCTCGAAGAGCATGGCTGCCAGGATCGGCGGCGTGAGCAAGTTCACGTCGGTCAGAACAGATCTCGGCAAAGCCATTGGCGCTTATGGCGACCGTCTTTCCTTCGGGGTCGTCGTCTTTGGCCATCGCAAGTCGTCCAACTGCGCCGATAGTGAGGTCCTGGCAAAGCCTGGAGAACTCACCGCGGCAACGCAACGGGAGCTGCTCGACGGCATCAAGCCAAAAGGCCAAGCGCCGATCGCCGCGGCTCTGACAGACGCCGTCAAGGCCGCGCCTCCGCAAAGCGCGAGACTGGATATCGTGCTGATCGCCGACAGCGCCGATACTTGCAGCGCCGATCTCTGTGCGACGGCCGCCACGCTCAAGCAGAAATCGCAAGCTTTGCGCATCCACGTCATTGGCTTCAGCGATAAGAAAGACGACCTCAAGACATTGACCTGCGTCGCCAGTGCGACAGGAGGAACCTTCGTCACAGCGACTAACGTCAACGAGCTCAAGCAAGGTCTCGCCACAGTTCTCGACGCGGCGACGACTGCGCCGACACCCCCTACTTCTCCGGCACCTCCTCCCGCACCGCCCGCTGCTCAAACCCTCACCGCCGGAGGCGTGGACGCCGCCGCTGGGAAAGCAGGATTAGGAGAGGTCGTCGCACCGCAGCAATCGGCGATACGGAAGCAGGCGCCTCAAGCTCAGCCGCCCCATGCCGCCTCTGGCGAGACCGCCATTCAGAAATCAGCGCCGTCCCAAGGCCAGGCACCACACGTGAAACTCGTGCAATCGGTGCCGGTCGGGCCGCCGCTTACTCCGCAGGTGCAACTTCCGGTCCCCGTCACCTTCAAGGCCCTAGTCACCGAGGCAGGCCCCAAATTGCAATCGGGCCTGACCTGGCGCGTCTATGTCTCGAAGGTCTCACCTGATAGCGGCTACAAGCTCGTTAGCACCCACCGTGAGGCAAATCCCACCGCGGCGCTCCTGCCCGGCGAATACCTAGTCAACGCCGCCTACGGCCTCTCCAACCTCACCAAGAAGATCAAGGTCGAAAGCGGGCACTCTCTCGAGGAGACCTTCGTCCTCAATACCGGCGGGCTCAAGCTGAGCGCCGTTCTGGCCAATGGCGAGCCGCTGCCCGATGGAAGCGTTCGCTTCGACATTCTCTCGGACGAGGAGGATCAGTTCGGCAACCGGCACACGATTCTCGGCAACGCTAAGCCCGGCACGGTGATCAGGCTCAATGCCGGCGCCTACCACGTCGAGAGCCTCTATGGCGATGCAAATGCAAAGGTGAAGTGCGATGTGACCGTCGAGCCCGGCAAGCTCACCGAGGCGACCATCAAGCAGACAGGCGCCAAGACCACCTTCAAGCTCGTGCAGACCCTCGGCGGCGAGGCACTCGCCGATACGAAATGGAAAATCCTCACCTCCGCCGGCGACGTGGTGAAGGAGAATGCCGGCGCGCTGCCAACCCATATTCTCGCCGCGGGAAGCTACGCCGTGGTCGCCGAGCATGCGGGATTGAATTACACGCGAAAATTCTCGATCGAGGGGGTCGAGGCAAAGCAGATCGAGGTCGTGATCGAGGACGGACCGACTTCGCCAGAGGACCTCAAAGCGCTCACCGATCCGCCCGAGCCTGCGCCACCACCCTCCGGTACGCCGGTTGCTGGCGACGGCACACCTTCCTCGGGGAGTTCTGCTCTCGGCTTCGACGGCTTCTCGGCGTCGCAACCGGCCGATCCGAACATGCCTCTGATCAATCCGGGCGCTTTGCTCCGTCCGGCGCGCTAGGCTTTGGCGCCGCCGATCAGGCCGCCTTCATTTTCCTTTCTTCACGCAGGTCGGGCGGCACGGCTTCGTCAGCGAGCATGTGGATCGCCGCATCGAGCTTCATCACCTGCTGCTCCTGCGAGCCCAGACGCCGCACTGAGACCGTCTTCTCTTCTGCCTCGCGCTTGCCGACCACGAGTAGCACCGGCACCTTGGCAAGCGAGTGCTCGCGCACCTTGTAATTGATCTTCTCGTTGCGAAGATCTGCCTCAGCCCGCAAGCCCGCTTTGCGTAAGGCGTCGAGTACCTCGCTCGCATACGTGTCGGCATCAGAGACGATGGTGGCGACCATGGCCTGCACCGGCGCGAGCCACAGCGGTAGATGCCCCGCATAGTGCTCGACCAGAATGCCAGTGAAGCGCTCGAGCGAGCCGAACATGGCGCGGTGAATCATCACCGGCACGGTCTTCTCGCCGTCGGGCGCGATATAGAAGGCGCCTAACCGCATCGGCATGTTGAGGTCGACCTGGATCGTGCCGCATTGCCAATCGCGGCCAATCGCGTCGCGCAACACATATTCAAGCTTAGGGCCGTAGAAGGCGCCCTCGCCCGGGTTCAGCTCGTAATTCAGCCCAGCGGCTTCGACGGCGCGCTTGAGAGCGGCCTCAGCCTTGTCCCACACTGCATCTGAGCCGACACGCTTTTCGGGCCGGTCGGAGAATTTGATGCGGACGTCGTCGAAGCCAAAATCGCGATAGATCGACAGCATCTGCTCGTTGAGCCTGATGCATTCCTCGGTGATCTGGTCCTCGGTCGCGAAGATGTGGGCGTCGTCCTGCGTGAAATGACGCACGCGCAGCAGTCCGTGGAGTGCACCTGACGCCTCGTAGCGATGCACCTTGCCGAACTCGGCGAGGCGCAGCGGCAGATCGCGGTAGCTCTTAAGCCCGTGCTTGAAGATCTGCACATGACCTGGGCAGTTCATCGGCTTGCAGGCGTAGATGCGCTCATCGGGCGTCTCGGTGACGTACATATGGTCGCCGAACTTCTCCCAGTGGCCCGACTGTTCCCACAGCGTGCGCTCCATCATGTCGGGCGAGTTCACCTCGACATAGCCCCAGGCGTTCTGGCGGCGGCGCATATAGCCGATCAGCGCTGTGAACAGAGCCCAGCCCTTCGGGTGCCAGAACACGGCGCCGGGCGCCTCCTCCTGGAAATGGAACAGGTCCATCTCGCGGCCAAGGCGCCGGTGGTCGCGCTTCTCGGCCTCTTCGAGCTGATGGAGGTAGGCGGCAAGC
>JBKOWI010000139.1:0-3983 GCA_046724315.1 Pseudomonadota bacterium
CGCCAGCGACAGGAGTTTCAGCTACACCGCCACCTGCGCCATGGAGAGCGGCAAATACGACCTTACGGGCAGCGTGACCAATACCAGCGGCAGCCGCTATAGCGGAACGGTGGTGGGTGGCAGCGAAGGGAGCCGCGAGACTGGCCGCGTGTTTCTCATCCAGCGGGGCAAGTTACTGTCCGTGAGCGTGACGAGCCGCAGCGGATCGGCTCGCATGACTCTATTCAAGCTCGGTTAGCTCAGGATCTCTCCCAGATTCAAAAGCGATCAGGCAGAACTTGCAGTGCCAGGTCCGCATGTCCGGTATTGGCACTTAGACATGAAAACCGTGTTGGGAATGTCTGCTTTTGAGCGCAAAGCAGACATTGATGGCGCGGACCTCAATGTCTGCACATGACCCAAAGCGGACATATAAACGGGACCGAAGAAACGGCTGGGCTGGCTGTGGAACTACTTTTGATCCAGATGCCATGATCCATCCCATTCATCGCCAGGCGGATTTGCCATTAGGCCATCGATGCGCTTGATGAATGTCACCGACGGTCCGTCGTTGGGAACGGACTCGAGCGCAGCGACAAATGCGCGGCGCGCACCTTCCCAATGTCGCGCCCTATAGGCTGCAAGTCCTTCAGAGTAGTTTGTCCGAAGCTCGACCTGTGCTTGGGTCAGCTCACCCTTGCGACCTATGATCTCAAAAATCGCCTGTGGGTGGGTCTGACCGAGCATTACGACTCGGTCAATTTCGCGCGTCTCGATGGCGTCGTCGGCGCCCGCAACGGTGGCCGCAGAAACGAGAACGCGGCCGCCATACAGCTTATTGGCTCCCTCCAGACGAGACGCCAGATTTACGGTGTCGCCCATAACTGTGTAGCTCATCATCAGCTCGGAGCCGATACTGCCGACAAGTGCCTCGCCTGTGGCGATGCCGATACGTATGTCGAACGAAATCGGCAAGCTGCGCACGCCGAGTAACTCGGGAAATTCAGCCCGCAATGGCACCACGCCGTCTAGCATGTCGAGTGCCGCCAGGCTGGCGAGCCGCGCCTGATCTTCATCCTCAGTGAATGGCGGTCCCCAATAAGCCATGATGGCGTCGCCGATATATTTGTCGATCACTCCTCCTTGATCGCGGATCGGTGCGGACATGGCTGAAAAGTACCGGTTCATGACTTTCACGAGTCCCTGCGGCGTCATTCCCTCACTGGCGCCGGAAAATCCTTTGACATCGCAGAACAGCACGGTCATGACGCGACGCCGCCCGTCAGCGGCTAGCATCGGCTGGTCGATCAGTCCGTCTACGATGCGCGGGTCGACATACTTGCCGAAGGTCTCGCGCATCCTCTCCCTGTGACGCAACTGCTCGACCATACGGTTGAAAGCAGTGGTCAAGTGGCCGATCTCGTCTTGCGATGTGACGGCTAGGGTTTCGTCGAGACGGCCCTCCTCGACCGCACGGGCGCCCTCGAGAAGGCGGCGGACCGGACGGGCCATGCCACTGCTCACCAACGCAGCAAACACAAGCCCTAAGCCGGCCGCTAGCGCGGTCAGGATCGCGGCGATGAGTATGGCCTGATGCTGCTTGTGTACCGTCATCGCTGCCTCGGCTTTAACGATGACCAGCATGTCGGCTCGGATCGAATCTAGTTTCCGGTTGAGGTCATCCCGCAGCGCGTCAACACGTTGAAGACTGTCAGCACTCGCTTTGGCGTCTCCCGTATCGAGTGCCCCAAACAGGCGCTCGATCTCGGCGTTGAGTTCACGGCGGGTATCGGCCATCGCTGAATCAATGCGGGTCTCGAGTCGAGCGAGGGCGGTTGCGTTGCCGAACGTCTCCCCTTTTTCGGTAAGGTCATGGATTAACGCGCGCGCAGCCTGAGCTTCGCGCTCGACCTCGACGCCCTTGGCGTCAAATTCTTTGCGGATGTCTGCAATTTTGTCGCTGGATGGTGACTGGATCTCTTCAATGACGCTCCGGCGAAGTGCCAACGACCGTTCGAGGGAACGGATATTCGTGCGCGCGAGGCTGCCATAAGCAGGTATGTAGCTATTGGTCAACTCTTGGAGGCGGGCGCCCACCTCGATCACCCACGCCATTGAAAGAATCGCTGTAATCGTCATTAGGACGATTAGCGCTATGGCAATGCCCATGATCTTTCTTCTGATCGAGAGTCTGATCATTAGGCGGTCCACTCCGGACGATCGGACTATTCCCACCAAGCACGGCTTAGTTACGCGCGGAGGGCTAGCTACTAAGCTTCTCAGCAAGTTTGGAGAGGAAGGACATGCAGGCGTCAAGCTGGGCGGTTTCAACAAATTCATCCGCCACATGGGCCTGCTCGATGTCGCCAGGGCCGCAGATCACCGTCGGGCAGCCAGCCTCTTCGAACAGCCCAGCCTCCGTTCCATAGGACACCGTGCTCGTGGCATTGGCGCCGGTGAGCGCGAGTGCCAAAGATACAGCCACCGAGCCCGGCTTTGCCAGAAATGCAGGCACGCTTTCGCGACCTTGTATTTCGATCGATGCTGTCGGCGCTACACGCTGCATGCGCGGGAGCAGCGTTTGCTCGGCGTATGCTTTAAACCGCTTCAATACGAAGTCTGGCTCGGCGTCGGGAAGACTACGCACTTGCCAATAAAATTCGCAGGTATTCGGCACGATGTTGGGCGCGGTTCCGCCTTTGATGGTCCCCACCTGCAGGGTCGAAAAGGGCGGTTCAAAGCGGTTATTGATCTCGTGCGATGCAAGCGTGGCGGCGATGCGGTCGATTTCCTCGATCAGCTCGGCCGCAAAAGAAATAGCATTCACCCCGAGCTGCGGTAGGCCTGAATCAGCCTCGCGGCCGGACACTACGGTGCGATAGGCGTCGAGGCGTTTATGCCCGTCGATCACTCTCATGTTGGTGAACTCCCCAACAATGATGACGCGGGGGCGCGGCAGATCGGATCCGAACCGCCCGATCAGCGGACGGACACCGGTGCAGCCAACCTCCTCGTCATAGGAGACGATGATGTGGATCGCCTCCTTCAGCTCGCGCGACGCGAAAAGCGGGACGGACGCGAGCACACAGGCGAGAAAGCCCTTCATGTCACAAGAGCCGCGGCCGTAGAGCTTGCCATCTCGGAGCTTGAGTTTGAATGGATCGTTAGACCAAGTTTGGCCCTCGACCGGAACGCAGTCGCTGTGGCTGGAGAGGCCGATGCCGCCGCTACCCGGCCTGATGCTCGCGAACAGGCTAGCCTTCGCACCGTCCGCCGAGGGAATTAGCGTCGAAGCGACGCCATAGCCGTCGAGATAGGTCTTAACGAACGCGATGAGCTCCAAATTCGATTTGGCGCTCGTCGTATCGAAAGCGACAAGCTTTGCCAGCAGCTCTTGCACTTCCGATGAAGACGCCGGCACGGGGTCCCTCCTTGTAAGCTTTAGCGCTCCGTTCGGTGGCCTGCCGCGAAACTGCTCCTGCCCGATTACACAAACAAGGATATTTTGCGCACTAAGATCCTCGCGGGCCCGCGTAAGGGCCGATGTCCGCTTTTGGCACATAGCGGACTCTTTGAGCCGCGTCTAACTACGCTGGGCATGTGTGGTCAGACCGTTTGGCGGACGGGCTTCGGGCGAAGGCAGTTAGGTACTGGGTAATGAGCTTCCAGGTACCCACGGGGGGCTTCCCGATAGCGGACTCAATCCTGCGGATAAGCTTGATCGCCTAGCCGTACGTACTGTTCGCTGCAAAAGGGCAATGGCTGCGGCGGCGCCGGATGATCCTCTCTGTATTTCATGAGGGCGGGCTCCAGGGTCTCCTTTGGCCAGAAGTTTGGAAAACCGATTTCCCTCAGACAGGACACATTCCAATACAAACCCGCGCGCGCCAATGACTGGCCCGCCTGCACGGCACGTGCAACGGCAACGATGTCGGTGGATTCGGGATAGATGTAGAGCGTCGTCGGCTTGTTTTCTACCAACGCCAAAATCCATTGGGAATCCG
>JBKOWI010000062.1:0-11860 GCA_046724315.1 Pseudomonadota bacterium
GCCGCCGCCGCCGCCGATGCCGAGGGCGCCTCCTTCGGAGCGCTGCAGCAGCACGACTCCGACCATAGCGAGCGCAACCATGATGTGAATCAAAAGAAGAACAGTACTCATCTTGTAGCCTTCGCCTTCGAAGGCGGTGTCTTAGCCGAATCTGCCAGCGCTTGGCTAGGCTTGGCGTCAGAGGCCGTCTCGTTTGGCGGGGCGGGCTTGCGGTCCGGCAGGGGTACCGCATCGTCACTACCGGCTGTCTGGTCGCCCTGGGCGGAATTTCCACCAGGTTGCACCGCGGGTTTCGCTACGCCGCCCCCGCGGCAGCGGAACTCGATACTTTCCTCGATCCCCAGGAAACGCCGAACTTGCTCGAGCTCCTGGTCATTGAGGTGGTTCTTCACCCAGTCTGGCCCGCGATCGAGCGCAGCCTGCATTTCGCGGGTCAGAAGTTTTTTCCGCTCGAATTGCAAGGTTGCGCAGCTCTGTTTATCCAGCGGCTCGGCGGCGGCGCTAAGCCCAAGCACTACAGCTGAGCCCGAAACGAGCGCTACGGCGATAAAGCGCAGCAACGGCATCGTTACCCCCGCGGGAATAGGTCGTCCCCCTTCGTCAAATCAGCCACATCACAATGGCGAAGATTGGTCCATTTGCCAACCCTACTGCCAACGGTTTTGCGACCAGATCATGAAGCGCCCGTGCCTGCGTAGATAGACAGAATTCCATAGAAATCGCTCGCTTTGAGGCTCGCGCCGCCGACCAGAGCGCCATTCACCTCCGGAATGAGGAGAAGGTCGCCGGCGTTTTCCGGCTTCACCGAGCCCCCATAAAGAATGCGGGTTCGGTTGCCGTCCGCCTGGCCCAGCATGCCGCAAAGCTCCGCTCGGATGAGCCCATGCACCTCAGCTACGTCTTCGGGTGTCGGCGTAAGCCCCGTGCCGATGGCCCACACTGGCTCATACGCGATGACAGTGTCTGCCGCGCGCGCTTTCGGCGGCAAGGATCCTTGCAGCTGACCCCTCACGATCTCCAGTGTGGCGCCTCTATGCCTCTGCTCGTCGGTTTCACCGACGCAGATGATGGCTGTCATATGGGCGCGAAGAGCCGCCTCGGCCTTGGCACTGACAAGCCCGTCGGTCTCCGCATGATTGGTGCGCCGCTCGGAATGGCCGACGATCACGGCTGAAGCGCCAGCGTCAGCGAGCATCTCGGCAGAGATATCGCCGGTATGCGCGCCAGATGGCAAAGGATGGCAATCCTGCGCCCCAAGAAGAATTGGTGTCCCGCTCAGGGTGTCACGCGCACGCGATAGAAGTGTCGCAGGCGGACACACCATGATGTCCGATTCGATCACCGGGCCTCGTGTAAGGCGGACCTGCAAGGCTCGGAGCTCGGCTAAGGCGCTGCCAAGCCCGTTCATCTTCCAGTTGCCCGCGACGAGCGGCCTGATCCCTGCCACGTCCTCCCCCCTTTGCCTCTCGCCGGATGCCTGCAAAAGGCGATTTTCGAACCAATGCTAAGGATTGCGCCGCCTTGCCGCGCCTCTCCTTGCTACCTATGATGCCGCCGTCGCGCGGGGTTGTCCAAGTAATCGGACTCCAGCGCGGCTTTGGCAAATAGGAATAGAAAGCAGGCTACGCGTGGCACTCGACTCTTTGCGCAAATCGGCTGGTGGCGTCATTGGCATCATCTTCGTCCTCTTGCTGATTGCGAGCTTCATCATTTGGTTCCCTGCCGGCTGGTTCCAGGGCTTCGGCAGTCAAGACCTAATAACCGTGGGCGATACCAAGATCGGCCCGCACGAATATATGCGTGCCCAGCAGGATGTGCTTCGCACCATGAGCTCGCAGGCCGGCAGGAGTTTGAGCCTACAAGAAGCCCGCGGGCTCGGGCTCGACAGCAGGGTGATGGAGCGGCTGATTGGCGGTGCGGCCGTCGATGCCCATGCGCGGGCGCTCAATCTTGCCATTAGCGATGCGGAGATTCTCGATGAAATCATGAAGGATCCCGCCTTCAAGGATGCCTCCGGTAATTTCAGTCCCGCCATATTCCAGCAGACGCTGCAGGCCGTCGGCATGAGCGAGCAGGGCTATATCGACTCGCTGCGCGAGCGCAATTTGCGCCGCCAGATCCTCGCGACCATCGGCAAGGTGGCTGATAGTCCTAGCGTGCTGATCACTGCTCTCAACAACTATAACGGCGAGACGCGCCAGCTGCGCTATGTGCTCGTTCCGCAAAGCGCGGCTGGAACCATCCCTGATCCGACCGACGAGGACCTCAAGCGCTACTACGACAATCACCACAACAAGTTCACGCAACCCGAATACCGCAAGGTCGGCGTGCTGGCGGTCACTCCTGAGACCGTCAAGAACGAGGTCCAGATCAACGAAAGTGACGTGAGAGCCGCCTACGAGGCGAGCAAGAACCAGCTTGGCACTCCCGAGAAGCGGCACGTTCAGCAAATCTCTTTTCCCGACAAAGCCGCCGCCGATGCCGCCTATCAGAAGATTCAGTCGGGCACCGACTTTGCTGCGGTCGCCAAGGAGCAAGGCTTGAGCGACGCCGACATGGACCTCGGCAAAGTGACGCGCGACGAGCTTGCCGATCCTCCCATCGCCGACGCCGCCTTCAAGCTCGAGGCGAACAAGGTCAGCGAGCCGATCACCGGCAATCTCGGTAACGTGGTTCTGGTGCGCGTCACCGAAATCGAGCCTGGCAAGACCCCGACATTCGAAGAGGCGAAGGCGGATCTCGAGAAGAAAATTCTCAAAGAACGTGCCTCCGGCGCGATTTTCGATCTGCATGACAAGATCGAGGACCAACTGGCATCGGGCGCGAAGCTCTCCGAGATCGCCGACAAGCTCAAGCTCAACTACCTGCTCATCGATCAGGTCGACCGCCAGGGCAAGAAACCCGATGGGTCAACTGTCACCCTACCGGCGCAGAAGGACGTGCTCAACGCAGTGTTCTCCACCGACGTCGGAGTTGAGAACGATCCGATCGACGCCAAGGACGATGGCGTCATATGGTACGAGGTGCTGGGCGTTGTGCCCGAGCAGCTCAAGCCCTTCGATCAGGTCAAGGACGAAGCAACAAAGGATTGGAAGACGGAAGAGGTGCGCACCCGCCTTGCCAAATATTCACAGGACTTGGTCAACAGCTTGAGTGGAGGCAAGACGATCGAAGACGCCGCCAAGGATCTCAACACGCAGATCCTCACCAGCGATCCGCTGAAGCGCGACAGCATCACCGTGAACGTGCTTCCCGCTGCGGTGGCCCAGGCCTTCACACTGCCGGAGAAGGGTTATGGATCAGCCCCATCCGGCGTCGAGGAGGGGCGCATCGTGTTCCAAGTGGATAAGGTCACGCCCCCGACTGCGCTCGATCAGGCCGAGACCGAGCGGCTCAAACGGCAGATTGGCCTTCTGATCGGCGAGGATGTCATCGCCGAATATTTCAGCGCGCTCGAAAACCGCTATGGCGTAAGCGTCAACGAGCCGGCGCTCGCCAAGCTGGTCGGCACGAGCGAGGAGCAATGAGCCAGGCGCAAGCCTCCGTCACGTCCTTGCCACAACACGGCGCGACCCATCCCATCCTGCCGGACTTCCCCAGCTTCGCGCGCGGTTATGAAGAGGGTGTGCCGCAGGTGGCCTGGACGCGGCTCGTCGCCGATCTCGAGACGCCGGTCTCGGCCATGCTCAAGCTCGCTTATGACCGGCCCAATAGTTTTTTATTGGAATCGGTGGAAGGAGGCGCAACCCGAGGGCGCTACTCCATCATTGGCTGCGAGCCCGATCTCATCTGGCGTGCCGAGGGGGCCAAGGCGGAGATCGATCGCGCGCCGCAGTCGGACGAGGAGGCCTTCGCGCTATCGCCTCTGCCGACGCTCGCCTCACTGCGCGCGCTGCTTGCCGAATCGGCGATCGCGCTTCCTCCCGAGCTTCCGCCCATGGCAGCCGGGATCTTCGGCTATATGGGATATGACACGGTGCGGCTGATCGAGCACCTGCCGCAAGAGAAGCCCGACTCGCTCGGTCTTCCCGACTCGATCCTGGTCCGGCCGACGCTGATCGTCATTTTCGACAGCGTCAAGGACGAGATGACGATTGTCACACCGGTGAGGCCTGCGCCCGGGGTCAGCGCCAAGGCGGCCTATGCGCGCGCGGCAGATCGGCTGAACCTGGTCTTGGAACGGCTCGAGCAGCCCCTGCCTCATGGCAGCGAGTTCAACGCTGAAGCGGCGCATCCCGAGATTCGCGCGACCACCGCGCCGCATGCCTACATGGCGAAGGTGAGGCGCGCCAAGGAATACATCGCGGCCGGCGATATTTTTCAGGTCGTGCTGAGCCAGCGCTTCGAGGCGCCCTTCACGCTTCCATCGTTTGCGCTGTACCGGGCACTAAGACGCGTCAATCCCTCGCCCTTCCTCTACTACCTCAACTTCGGCGACTTTGCCGTGGTCGGCTCGAGCCCCGAAATTCTCGTGAGGGTGCGCGATGGCAAGGTGACGATCAGGCCGATCGCCGGTACGAAACCTCGCGGTGCCACTCCGGAGGAAGACAAGGCTCTTGCCAAAGAACTACTCGCTGATCCCAAGGAACGTGCCGAGCATTTGATGCTGCTCGACCTTGGACGAAACGACGTTGGTCGGGTGGCCGATGTCGGCAGCGTGTGCGTCACCGACTCCTTCCTCCTCGAGTATTACAGCCAGGTCATGCACATTGTGTCGAATGTCGAAGGGAAGCTTGCCTCCAATTTCGATGCGGTCGATGCGCTGATGGCAGGCTTCCCTGCGGGCACAGTGTCAGGCGCACCCAAGGTGCGCGCCATGGAGATCATCGACGAGCTCGAAGATGCGGCGCGCGGGCCTTATGCGGGCTGCGTCGGCTATTTCTCGGCTGATGGCGAGATGGATAGCTGCATCGTTCTCCGAACCTCGGTTGTAAAGGACGGCACCATGTATGTGCAGGCCGGCGCCGGCGTGGTGGCCGATTCGGTGCCAGAACGCGAGCAGGCCGAATGTGTGAGCAAGGCGCGCGCTTTGTTCAAGGCTGCCGACGAGGCGGTGCGCTTTGCGGCGCGCGCCAAGCGTGCTCAATAGAGGGCTCTTGCTCGTGCTCACGCTAAGCCTGCTGCGCCACGCCAAATCGAGCTGGAAAATCCCTTCTCTTCCGGACCAGGACCGTCCGCTCGCCGCGCGCGGCATTGCCGACTCACCGCTGATGGGAAAGGCCATGGCCGAGCGCGGGATCGATCCCGATCTCGTGCTCTGCTCCTCGGCGCGGCGGACACGGGATACGCTCGCGCTGGTTTTACCTGAGCTCAAGATCGAGCCTAAAGTGGTCTACGAAGACCGCCTCTATCACCCGAGTGCTGCAGAGTTGTTGCAAAGAGTGAGGGAAATCCCGCCCGGCTCGAGCCGGGTCATGATTGTCGGCCATAACCCGGAGCTCCACAGTTTTGCACTTGACCTCGTCGGCGCCGGACCGAAGCACTTTCAGGATCGCCTCAGAGAGAAGTTTCCTACGGCGGCACTTGCGGTCATCAATTTCCCGAGCGGGCTGTGGAGCAACATTGCCGTCAATAGCGGCACATTGAACCTGTTCCTAGCGCCGAAGGATCTCCGCTCCTAAATTCTACCGCTGTGGCGGCCTTGACGGGTCGCTCGCCTGGAGCGTAACACCACCCCATGCTGACGCTGATCGATAACTACGACAGCTTCACCTACAACCTCGTCCATTTCCTCGGCGAATTGGGCGCATCGACCCGCGTCTATCGCAACGACAAAGTGAGCGTCGACGATGTCCTCGCCGAGGGCCCCGAGGCCATCGTGCTCTCGCCCGGTCCTTGCGACCCCGACCGCGCCGGCATTTGCCTCGATCTGATCGAGCGCGCGGGCCCGGTGGTGCCGATTCTCGGGGTCTGCCTCGGGCACCAGGCCATCGGTCAGGTCTATGGCGGCCGCGTGGTGCGGGCTCCTACCCTGATGCATGGCAAGCTTTCCAAAGTGCACCATATCGGCAAGGGCGTGTTTTCCGGCTTGCCCCAGGACTTCTCGGCAACTCGCTACCATTCGCTCGTTGTCGAGCGGGCCTCGTTGCCTAAGCCATTGGAGATCACCGCGGAAACCGCTGATGGCGTGATTATGGGCCTCCAGCACAAGCGCTATCCGGTCTATGGGGTACAGTTTCACCCTGAGAGCATCGCGTCGGAGCACGGGCATCAGCTGCTCGCCAATTTCCTTGACCTTGCCCGTGTCGAGCGGCGCGCGCGGGGGTCAGCACACAGAGAAGCGGCCGGTGTCCTCTAGCCCGGCGCTGGCAGGGACCACGGGCCTTGCCGATCTCAGCAAAGCCATCAGCAAGGTCGCGTCCGGGCAAAGCCTGACTCAAGCCGAAGCGGCCGAGGCCTTCGACCTGATCATGTCGGGTGAGGCGACCGACGCGCAGATTGGCGCCCTGCTCATGGGCATGCGCGTCAGAGGCGAGACCGTGGAGGAAATCGCCGGCGCCGCTCTCGCCCTCAGAGCGCGAGCGATCCCAGTGCGCGCGCCTGAAGGTGCAATCGATACCTGCGGCACGGGCGGCGACACCAAGGGCACGCACAATATCTCCACTTGCGCTGCCTTTGTTGTCGCAGGCGCAGGCGTTCCGGTCGCCAAGCACGGGAACAGGTCGATCTCCTCGCGCTCGGGCTCCGCCGATGTTTTATCTGCCCTCGGCGTCAATATTGAATGCTCGCCCGAGACGATTGCGCGCTGCATCCCAGCCTGCGGGATCGGCTTCATGTTTGCCCCAGTACATCACTCCGCCATGCGCCATGTCGCAAAAGTGCGGAATGAGCTCGGCATCCGCACCCTTTTCAATTTGCTTGGGCCGCTCGCCAATCCTGCCGGAACCAAATATCAGATCGTTGGCGTGTTTAGCGAAGAATGGGTTGAGCCGATCGCGCGCGTGCTCGGTCTGTTGGGAGTCGAACGGGCTTGGGTGGTGCATGGCGCCGATGGCCTCGACGAGCTGACCACGACCGACATCAGCCATGTCGCGGTGCTCGACGACGGCAAAGTTTCGACCTTCAGGATCTCCCCGCGCAATGCTGGCTTGCCGCGGGCAAAGCCTCAGGATCTGACCGGCGGCGACGCGACCGAGAACGCGGCACATATTCGTGCCGTGCTACAAGGAAACCAGGGCCCGCTCAGGGATATTGTCTTGCTGAATGCCGCGGCAGCGCTACTCGTCGCCGGGAAAGCTAAGACGCTGCGCGAAGGGGTAACGCTCGCCGCCGCCTCGATCGACAGCGGCAAGGCCATGGGCGTGCTCGAGGCACTCGTTAAGCTCAGCCGTGATAAAGTCTGAGCCGTGGCCCAAGTGCTCGATAATATACTCGCCTATAAGCGCAAGGAGATTGCTGCCGCGAAAGAGGCGGCAAGTCCCGATGCTATGCGCGCCAAGGCGAAGGCCGCCTCCCCCGTCCGCCCCTTCGCCAAGGCCTTGCAGTCGCGTATCAACAAAGGCGAGTTCGCGCTGATCGCCGAGATCAAGAAGGCTAGCCCGTCGAAGGGGCTGATCCGTGCCGAGTTCGATCCTCCATCTCTCGCGCGCGCCTATGAGGAAGGAGGCGCGGCGTGCCTGTCGGTGCTGACCGACACACCGTCTTTTCAAGGGCGTCCCGATTACCTCCGGACAGCCCGCGACACCACGCGGCTCCCTACGCTGCGCAAGGATTTCATGCTCGACACGTATCAAGTGTTGGAAGCAAGGACATGGGGAGCCGACTGCATTCTCATCATCATGGCCGCTGTCGAGGACCACACAGCGGAGGATCTGACATGTGCGGCTTGCGATCTCGGCATGGATGTCCTTGCAGAGGTGCATGACGAGACTGAGCTCGAAAGAGCATTGAGGCTTGATACGAAACTCATCGGCATCAACAACCGCGACCTCAAAACCTTCGCAACGACGCTTGCCACGACCGAGCGGCTCGCCCCTCGCGTGCCGTCGGATCGCATTGTCATTTCCGAAAGCGGCATCTTCAACCATGCCGATCTTAAGCGCCTGGCGTCATATGGCGTTCGCAGCTTCCTTGTAGGTGAGAGCCTGATGCGCCAGAAAGACGTGGCGGCAGCGACACGCACACTCCTTACCGGCTCTCCAGCGCGCGCCGAGGCGGCGCAATGACAGCCCGCCTCAGCCACCTCAACGACAAAGGCGAGGCGCGCATGGTCGATGTCTCGTCCAAGGACGTTACGTCTCGCGCCGCAAGAGCCGAGGGCTTCGTGTCCATGTCTCATAAGACGCTTGATCTCATTCTCGCCGGCAACGCAGCCAAAGGCGACGTGCTCGCGACGGCTCGAATTGCCGGGATCATGGCGGCCAAGCGCACATCCGAGCTGATCCCGCTTTGCCACCCCCTTTCGTTGACCGAAGTTACGGTCGATTTCGAGCCGGTGCGGGACCCGCCCGGGATCAGAGTCGAGGCAATCGCGAAGGTTGACGCGAAGACTGGGGTCGAGATGGAGGCGCTGACCGCGGTCTCGATCGCCTGTCTCACCATCTATGACATGGTCAAAGCCGCGGATCGGGCCATGTCCTTCTCAGGCATACGTCTGGTCGAGAAGACGGGCGGCCGCTCTGGTCATTTCAAGCGCTGATGGCTCTTCTTTCTGTTGCCGAGGCTCTGGCGCGCGTAACTCATGGGCTTCAGCCGCTTGAAACTGAGCGCGTCCCCCTCGAAAGCGCGAGCAGCCGCGTGCTTGCCGAAGACCTAGCTGCGCGCGTGACTCAGCCGCCGTTCGATGCTTCAGCCATGGATGGCTATGCCGTTCGCGCCACGGACGTGGCGGTTCTGCCAGCGACGCTCAGGTTGATCGGGGTCTCCGTAGCCGGCGCAGGCTTCGATGGCGAGGTCGGAGAAGGCGAGACCGTGCGCATCTTCACCGGGGCGCCGGTGCCTCAAGGGGCCGATACCATCGTCATCCAAGAGGACGCTGAGCAAGCTCATGGCGTGGTGACTGCCAGGCAGGTTGAACTGCACGCCCACATTCGCCCAAGGGGACAAGACTTCAAGGAAGGAGAGATTCTGCTCACTGGCGGCACACGGCTTGGACCGTGTGAGCTGATGCTCGCCGCGGCAATGAACCAAGCCGAGCTGCCCGTCTGCCGCAAGCCCAAAGTCGCGATCCTGGCGACTGGCGATGAAGTGGTGCCAGTGGGATCCGAACTTGGCAAAGACCAGATCGTCTCCTCGGTGCCAATCGGGCTCGCCACTCTGATCGAGAAGGTTGGCGGGCAGGCGATGCAGCTCGGCATCGCCAAGGACGATCCCAAGAGCCTGGTCACACTAGTCCGGGCTGGAAGCGCCGCCGATGTTTTGGTGACCATAGGTGGCGCATCTGTGGGCGAACGCGATCTTGTGGCGAGCGCGCTCAAGTCTGAAGGGCTGGAGATTGATTTTTGGAAGATTGCCATGCGCCCAGGCAAGCCGCTCCTCTATGGGAGATTGGGGAATCAACGTGTCCTTAGTCTGCCGGGGAATCCGGTTTCGGCCTTGATCACGGCTCACGTATTTCTTGTGCCGATGCTTAGGGCCATGCTGGGGGTTACCACTAGGGCTTTGCCTTTACCGGAGGCTGTGCTCGGTGAAGTGCTCGAGGCCAATGGACCGCGCGAGCACTACATGAGGGCTCGCTCCGAATGGCGAGAGGATGGGACGCGAGTCGTACGCCCCCTGCCCTCGCAAGACTCCTCCCTCGTTGCCGAGCTCGCTCGCGCCGATTGCCTGATTGTGCGAGCGCCCCATGCGCCTTCGCTCGCCTCCGGCGAGCGCGTTGGGATCATTTCATTCGACCGCGATTAAGGGGGCGGAAACCCGAATCACGCGAATTGGCACCCCTCAGGGCGCCTCTACTGCATTATGTAGCATTGCTGCTTGCAGAACACAAACAGAACATATAAACTGTTCATGATTTGTACAGCGGCGATCCGGAACCTCTAGCTCCGAGCCCAAATCGCTCAAAAGGGGACCAGATGCTCACGCCGAAGCAAAAAGAGCTTCTCATGTTCATCCATGAGCGGTTGAAGGAAACAGGCGTCCCGCCCTCCTTCGATGAGATGAAGGAGGCGCTCGATCTCAAGTCGAAATCGGGCATTCATCGCCTCATCACCGCCCTTGAGGAGCGCGGCTTCGTGCGCCGCCTTCCCCATAGGGCGCGCGCCATGGAGATTGTCCGCCTGCCCGAGTCTGTGCCGCAGGGCCTTGCCCAGCGCACCCGCGGCTTTTCCCCAAGTGTGATCGAGGGCAGCCTCGGCCGCGTGCCTCAGGTGACCGAGGGCGAGAGCCTGCCTCAAACGGTGAGCGTGCCGGTGATGGGCCGTATCGCCGCTGGCGTGCCGATCGACGCAATCCAGACCAGGCTCAGTACCATCGAAGTCCCCCCGGAGCTGCTGAGCAGGGGCGAGCACTATGCGCTCGAGGTCAAAGGCGATTCCATGATTGAGGCCGGCATCCTCGAAGGCGACACCATCATCGTGAAGAAGTGCGAGGACGCCAATAACGGCGATATCGTCGTGGCTCTGGTCGACGAAGCCGAGGCCACGCTGAAGCGCTTACGCCGGCGCGGCGATTCTATCGCTTTGGAAGCTGCCAACCCAAGTTACGAGACACGTATCTTCGGACCCGACCGAGTGCGCGTGCAGGGGCGACTCGTCGGGCTGATCCGCCGCTATTGATCCTTATTCTTCTGGATTGCTGCCCAATCGCTGATCGGTGTCGGCTGCGTCGTTGCCTGGAGCCGGCAGGGGTGGCGCCCTTTTGAGGACCACACGGTCCGGCACCCATGGCCTGCGGCCCCGCGCCTCGGCAACTGACTCCGCCCGAATTGAGAGGCCCTCAAGGTAAAGCGCATAGGCGCCCTCGGCCCGCAACATGCGCCGGTCGATCATCACGCGCGCCGCGCGGCATCTCTTGCCGATGGTGAAGGGCGCAATAACGGTGTCGGCGGATCGGCAATCATCCTCCAGCGCCGCGGCGTGCCGAACGAGCGCGACCTTCTTGCCCTTCACTGTGCCGACGCAGCCAAAAAGGTCGCAGCGGAACGTGGTTCCTTCCGACGCAGCTTTGGCATCGCGCTCGTGCCGTCAGCAAGAAGCCAGTTGTCGACGCTGTAGCCGGCAGCCGTTCGCGGGCGGGAAAACCAGATTGCCGCTGTCGGATCGCAGCGCGGCCGTTGCTCCGTCGCGGTCGATCAGCACATCAGGCCGCTTGTTTGCCGGCGCAAGAGCAAGCCCGAGAGCCGCGATAACAAGACCGAAAGCCCTAGCGTTGGTCCGCCATAAGCAAACCCACAAGCCGCCTAACACCATGAGCACAAGTGCCACTCCTGAGATTGTGAGAAAGACCGACACCGCGCCGGGCCAGCTTGAGACCCAGATCCCTGCGTCAACCATGAGATCGATGCAAAATCCCATCGCTTTGAGCGGCCAGGTCTCGAGCCCGAAGGGCATAGCCATCAGGCTAAGCACGGCCATTGGCATGATCCACGAGGCTGACAAGTGGCGCCCCGAGCAAATTTGCGATCAGCCCGTAATGCGTCATGCGATGGAAGTGATAGAGGGCGAACGGTGCGATGGCGATGCTCGCGACGAGCGTGGTTAGGGCTGCCCCCGCAAAGAGTCCCAAGCCGCGCTGCAGCGCCGCCCAATACGGATTCACGTCGCGCAACCCGTCGCGCTTCCGCTCAGAAAGCCATTCGTAGAGTGCGACGAGGGCAACCACGGCGGCAAAACTCATCTCGAAGCTCGGATCGAATAGCGATTCAGGCGCGACCACGAGGATGGCGAGCGCCGCGAGTGCGACGTTGCGCTTGGTGAGCGCC
>JBKOWI010000190.1:0-4246 GCA_046724315.1 Pseudomonadota bacterium
CGGCTGGAAGCCCCGATCAGTCGGGTGGCGCCGCTGAGCAGAGTTCAGCCCCGCCCTCCTCGGCCGCCGGCTCGCAATCCTCGAACGCCGGCGCGTCGAACGTGCAAGGATCGGATCAGTCGTCCGGCGCCAAGGAGCAGAGTTCGGCTCCTCCGAAATCATCGGCGGCGGAGCAGAAGCCTAATCCGACTATCAATCAATAAAAATGAAAAGGCACCGGGGCAGCGTCGTGCCCCGGTGCCGCAGCTCAAGGAAACGCCGTGATGTTACGGCCTTTAGTCGCCGGCACGGTCGTCGCGCTTATTCTCGCGCCGGCGGCGAGTTGGTCAAAAGACCCGCCTCAGCAGATCGAAGTTGAGCGAACCGGGCATATCCTTCAGCCGCTCGATCCGAGCAGTGTCGATATCGGCAAGCTCAAGCTCCCTGAAGGATTCCACATTGCGAAATTTGCCGACGGCCTGTTACGCGACGATCCGGTCTTGATGTACACCGCGACGCCGCTCCCATGCAGTTCGTCTTCTATGGCGACGCACTGGCGCTGAAACCCGGGGCCAAACGCAAGGAGTTGCTCGATGCGATGCGCGCGCATGTGCTGGCCCAGGGCGACCTGGTAGGCATCTTCCAGAAGCCTGCGGGCGCCGGAGGCTCGTAAGTGGGTGCGCGAAGCCGGTAGCCACGCTTGCTGGAATTACTTTTTGTTTCAACAGATTAGACGCCGCGGCTGATCCTTGTCTCGGCCGCAAGATCCTGCGGCGGCGCGGCTCAGATCACCCCTTGATTGTGACAGTAATATGTAGGTTCTTTCGCCGCGGGCTGACCGTCAGGCTGCCATGCTGAGCGGTCGGCATTTTTGTTTCTATGGCAATCCCCTCAAGTCGCAACGCCGCCGAGTGGCGGCTGCGGTTCCTCGGCGCTTGAGGTCGCAACGGAGAAATGGAGAGATTGGTGTCTGGAGACGAACCCGCGCACCATTCGAAGGAGATCGAGCTCAAATTCGAGTTCGATCCCGAGGACGCGACGCGGATAAGTTTGCACCCTTTACTTCGGGACACGCTTGTGACGCCCGAGGAGCGCAATCTGAGCTCGGTCTATTTCGATACCGTCGACTTCGCCCTGCGTAAGGCGGGGGTCTATCTCCGCGTCCGCGACACCGGCACGGGATATGTGCAGACAATCAAGTCGATGAGAAGCGAAGCCGAGCCGATGGAGCGTTTCGAATGGGAGCGGCAAATTACCTCTCCCCGGCCGGAGTTCGACCACACCGAAGGGACCGCGCTTGCGCCGGTGTTGACGCCGGAAATTAAGGGGTCCTTGCGCCAGCTGTTTGTGACCACCGTCAAGCGCAAAACTTATCTCGTGGCACAAGGACACTCGGAGATCGAGGTCGCCCTCGACCAGGGCGATGTTCTATCCGGCGAGGGCAGGCGGCCAATCTCTGAGGTCGAGCTTGAACTGAAGCGCGGCAACACGACGGATCTGTTCAGCCTAGCCCGTTCTCTTGCCGAAGCCTTGCCGCTGAGGCTCGCGGTCAAGACCAAAGCCGAGCGGGGCTATGAGCTCGTTGAGGGCGGCACGCATGATGTCGAGAAGGCCACCGACATCGATATCAAGCCCGACATGACCAGCGAGGAAGCCTTCCGCGCCATCGCGCATAACTGCCTCAGGCAGATCATCGCCAACGCGCCGGCCACATGCAGAGGGCTTCCCGAAGCGCTGCACCAAATGCGCATCGGCTTGCGGCGTTTGCGCGCGGCCCTTGCCATCTTCGACGACATCGTCGCCGACGAGCAGCAGGGGAAGATCAAGGCCGAGCTCAAATGGGTTACCCAACATCTCGGACCCGCCCGGGATCTTGATGTCTTCGTGACCGATGTGCTGAGACCTCAACGCGAAGCGAAGCCGGGGGATGAGAACATCGCCGCCGCTCTGCGCGATATCGAGGAAAAGCGCGCTGCCGCCTATGCCCGGGTAGCGGAGTCGCTCCGCTCTGAGCGCTTCCGCACGGTCGTGATCGACGTCGTGGAATGGGTCGAGACCGGGCCCTGGTCGACCGATGACGACGAGCTCCGCAAAGAATTGCGGACCCGTCCGATTGCCGAGCTGGCGAAGAAGGAGCTTCGCCGCTTGCGCAAGACGATAAAGAAAAGGGGCGCCAACCTCCGCCATAAGAGTGTGCGCCAAAGGCACAAGCTCCGCATCCGCGCTAAGCGGCTCCGCTATGGGACCGAGTTTTTCGCCGGCACTTTTGATGACTACACGAGAGAAAAACGTAGGAGCGATTCGCTATCCGCCCTCAAGCATTTGCAAGACGCGCTAGGCGGCCTCAACGATATCGCTACGCGCCAAACGCTGATCGGGCACGGCGTCGAGCACGGTCCAGCAAGCTCAGAAGAGCAAGCCGCAAAGCTTCTTCACAATGCCGAGGAGGCCTTCGCCCGCTTCATCGACACTAAGGCTTTCTGGAAGGCTTAAGGGCTCGCGCGGCTCTTCACGTTGCCGCGCATCTTCCGCGCTTCATCCTCAAGCCGGCGCGCGGCGGCATCGAAGGCGTCGCGAATGGCGACATAGACGTCCTCATGTGCCTGATCGCTCGGCTTGGCCCGGTCGACCACCACGTCCTTCCCCGGAACGCTGATATCGACCCGCACGCTGTAGAGCTTCCCCTTATGGTGATGGCGATGCGGAGCCTCGACCACGACCGTGCAACCGATGATGCGGTCATGGAAGCGCTCGAGCTTCGCCGCCTTCTTGCGAATGCGCTCCTCGACGGCAGGGGAAGGGTCCATATTGCGGAAACTGATTTGCAGCGGAATCTGCATCGTCACGCCTTTCCACTCGAGCCAATAAGCCTGGTTCTACTTTCGTTTTTGAGCGTCGTTTTGGAAGCGTAATAGAGAATGCGTAAGCGGGGCAAATGTTCTTGCCGCGCTGCTGAGGATGCTCGAACTTCAGCGGCGGAGCACGATGCCGACCAGGAAACCGAGGCCAAGGGCAATCCCGAGCGCGGAAATAGGGTTTTGCCGCACGGCATCCTCGACCGCTTTGAGCGCCTCCCCCGCGGTATCTTGCATTCTCTCGAGTTGATGGTCGCTAGTGCGCTTGATCTGTCCGGTCAAGGCCTCAAGATCCCTGCGCAAATTGGCAAGGTGGTTGGCGATCTCCTGAATATCGTCGCTGAGCGCTCTCTGAGCAGGCATTTCGGCGTCTTTCGCGGCCATTTCATCCTCCTGTCGGACAATGTTCCAGACATTATATATTAAGAGCATCCAATGCCTTCGATTCCGCTCACCCAGGGCGAGCTCGCCGATCTCGCCGCCTAGATCTTAACGCTGCGAGAGTCGAGGTAACGTCTACGGCAAAATTGCATCAGCGGTCAGCGAACTCTAACACCAATGATCGGTTAGTAAGCGAGGAGCGCCGCAGCATGAAGCGCGCAAAGATTTGGTACGTCATCGCCGATGGCGGCAGGGCTCGTTTCGTCGAGCGCGACGATGGCGGAGCCTTCAGGACGGTGTCGAGCTTGGTCGCAGCGGAGCTGCACAAGCGCTCGCACGATCTTGGCCTCGACCGTCCGCCACGGGCCAAGGAGAGCGCTTCGCCGGCGCGCCATGCGATCGAGCCGCGACGCGATCTGCACCAGGCGTCCAAAGAGGAGTTCGTCAAGCTCGTGGCCGACCAACTCGGCGAAGAGCATGGGCGCGGTCAATTCGATAAGCTCGTTCTCGTAGCCCCACCACGCGCGCTGACGGAGCTCAAGCAGAGTCTCTCGAACGAGATGGCGAAACTGGTGGTCAGCGATCTACAGAAGGATCTGACCAAAGTCCCTGATCACGACTTAACCGAGCATCTCCCGTCTGTCCGATAGCAGGCTGGCTCGACTGCGGCTTGCGCCCTTTCTTGCAGGCCGGAGGGCAGAGCAAGCCGCACCTTGCGGATCGCGATCATTGCAAAGGAAAGGGTGCGCCGCGATGGTCGCGGCGCACTCTTATATGGGTCGGAAGAGCGATCGTCCCGTCTACTTCATGTCGTTGACAGTAGCTTCGTCCGCTTTCACGAGGCCCGCAGAGCAGGCCTTGCTGAACTCGTCTTGGTCGATCGCGCCATCGTTGTTCGAATCCATCATGGCGAAGTTCAGCACGAAGGGCGTGGCGGCATCTTTGGCAATCGTTTCGCCATTTGGCGAGGCCATGCTCCATGCCGCATCGCATTTGTCGGCGGGGACGGCGACATCAGCAGCTTGAGCCAC
>JBKOWI010000112.1:0-21833 GCA_046724315.1 Pseudomonadota bacterium
AACATCTTCGCCCGCGCCAGCGGCTATATCGACAAGCGCAACGTCGATATCGGCGACAACGTGAAGGCCGGCGAGTTGCTTGCGCATATCACCGCACCGGAGATCGAGCATCAAATTCAGCAGGCCCAAGCCTCAATCGGACAGTCGCAGGCCGCTTTGCAGCAGGCGCAAGCTAATGCGGAGCTCGCCAACGTAACGTGGGGGCGCGACAAGCCACTGGTCCAGCAAGGCTGGGTCACCAAGCAGCAAGGTAGCGTTGATGAGCAGACGCTCCAGGCGCAGCAGGCCGCCGTTGGCGTTGCGCAGCAGAACCTCGCGGCACAGCAAGCGCAGCTCAAGGTCCTCCAGCAGCAGCAGGACTATCAAAGCGTGGTCGCCCCATTCGACGGCACCATCACCCAGCGCAATATTGACGTGGGTAGCCTGGTGCAGGCGGATGCCACGACCGGTACGTTCATGTTCACCATCATGCAGAGCAACGTGATCCGCACCTATGTCCATGTGCCGCAAGACGCGGCCTTCGGGCTCGAGCCCGGCGTTGGTGCGAAGGTTCGCGTTCCGGAAATTCCCGGTCGCGAGTTTCCCGCCAAGGTGACGCGCGTCGCTGACGCGCTAGAGCCGAACACGCGCACGCTGCTCGCCGAGGTCGATATCCCCAACCCCGATGGCGCGCTGTCCCCCGGCATCTATTGCGCCGTCGAGCTCGACATTCTCCGCAAGGTCCCGTCTCTGACCGTTCCGGCCGATGCCGTGGTGTTCAACGCCGACGGTTTGCGCGTCGCGGTGCTCGAGAACGGCACGGCGCATTTCCAGAAGATTGCGGTCACGCGCGATCTTGGGACGGCCGTCGAAGTGAGCGAAGGCGTTAAACCCGGCGATCAGGTCGTCCTCAATCCGCCGGTCAATCTCGCCGAGGGTGAAAAAGTGGACGTCCGCGAGACGCCGGTCCCGACCAGCTAGAGCGGAGATCACTGCAAAAAAGGCGGCGGGCTGCAGGTCGTGCAGCTCGCCGCTCTTCGTTCCTTGCTAGGTCAGGCGGGGTCAGTCGCAAACCCAGACGCGACGCCAGCGGGAGCCAATGCGTTCGGTGGTCCAGCAATCCGAGCCGTAATAGCCGTAGTCTCCGAAGAAGGGCCCGCCGAAGAAGCGGCGCCCATGGTCATGGAAATTGCCGGCAAACCGGCCGCCGTGGTCGAGGTGGCCGCCATTGAAGTGGCCGCCGCCGGCAAAATGGCCGCCGCCGAAACGGCCGCCACCCATGTCGCCGACGTGGCCGCCTCCCGTGCTGAAGCCGCCGCCGTGATCTCCGCCACCGCCGCCGCCCATGCTGAAGCTGCTACCGTTGCCGCCGCCGTGACCTCCGCCCCCTCCGCCCCCTCCGCCGCCTCCGCCGCCTCCGCCGCCTTTGGCCAGCGCGTCATGGGCGAGGCCGACGCTGCCAAGGGCGAGGATCGCAGCAACGGCTGCAACTTTGAGTGAAACCGATCTCATCATGATGATTGCCTTTCTTAACGGATGAAGACTGGGCGCCGGTCGGCGCCGCTGCAGTGCATTTATGAACGGCGGGGGAATGCAGCTTTGGCGATCTTGCTGGCATTGGCTCGGACTTGCTGGGCCATCAGGGAAGGGGCCATCGGCCGCACGTGCTTCTGGCTGCCGTGCCGGCGCCAATTCGCCGCACGATTGCACAACTTGCGGCAAGAGCCGCCATCACCCGCACCGAAAACTTGATAAGGTTTTGCTGGACGTCATGGGAAAGCGGCGTCAGACCGTCAATAAGCGCCGCTGCAATGAAGGGAGAGTCGAATGGCAACCATCACCACCAGCGACGGCACGGAAATCTATTACAAGGATTGGGGCAAAGGGCAGCCGGTGGTCTTCAGTCACGGATGGCCGCTCAGCGCCGATGCCTTCGAGGACCAGATGTTTTTCCTCGCGGGTCACGGCTATCGCTGCATCGCGCACGACCGCCGCGGCCATGGCCGCTCCAGCCAGCCTTGGGCCGGCAACGACATGGACACTTATGCCGACGATCTCGCCGAGCTCGTCAAAGTGCTGGACCTTAGAGATGCCGTCCATGTCGGTCACTCGACCGGCGGTGGTGAGGTTGCCCGCTTTATCGGCCGCCATGGAACCTCGCGCGTGGCCAAGGCCGTGCTGATTGGTGCCGTGCCGCCACTCATGCTCAAGACCAAGAACAATCCTCTAGGGACGCCCATCGAAGTGTTCGATCAACTGAGGGCTTCTGTGCACGCCGACCGCTCGCAGTTCTGGAAGGATCTCAGCCTGCCGTTCTACGGCTATAACCGGCCCGGGGCGAAGGTCTCGGAAGGCGTGCGCGAGTCGTTCTGGCTGCAAGGCATGATGGCCGGCATGCCAGCCTCCTATTTCTGCATCAAGGCCTTCTCCGAGACCGATCAAACCGAGGACCTCAAGAAGTTCGACGTGCCAACGCTCATCCTGCACGGCGACGACGACCAGATCGTCCCCATCCAGGCTTCCGCCTTGCAATCGGTGAAGCTGATCAAGGGCGCAGAGCTCAAGGTCTACAAAGGCGCGCCGCACGGCATGTGCACGACGCTGAAGGACGAGGTTAATGCCGACCTGCTAAGCTTTATCAAAGGCACGGCGAAGAGCAGCAGTCGCGCCGCTTGATGAAACTCATGGGTCCACGAGGATCGTGGGCGCGTTGTCATCTTAGAGGAGGGAGTTATGAGACTGATCGCGACACTGTGGTTGGCAACGGCGGCTTTGGCGTTCGCCTTGCCTCGAGCACTTGCAGATGAGCAGGCCACGCCCAATGCTGTGGTGAAGGCGTTCGAAGACGATTTTGGCGTTCATCCTGGGCAGCGGCGCAATCACACCAAGGGCACCTGCGCCACGGGAAGTTTTGTTGGCCTGCCGGACGCTACGTCCTATTCGCGCTCGGCGCTTTTCTCGGGCGCAACCATCCCTGCTGTAGCGCGCTTCTCACTCGGTGGTGGCGACCCAGATGCACCCGACGCAGGCAAGGGACCGCGCGGAATGGCGCTTGAGTTCAGGCTTCCCGACAGCAGCAAGCAACATATGACCATGATCAATGCGCCGATGTTCGTCGCCATGGTGCCAAAGACGTTCCTCGACAACTTGATCGCGCTAAAGCCCGACCCGGCGACAGGCAAGCCTGACCCCGCCGCGCTGCAGGCCTTCGCTGCGAGCCATCCCGACAGTGCCGGAATGACTAAATTCTATGAGGACCACAATCCGCCGCCGAGCTATGCGAATAGCGCCTTTTTCGGCATCCACACTTTCAAGTTCATCGACAAGAACGACAAGACGACTTTGGTGAAGTGGCGGTTCGTCCCAGAAGACGGTGAGAAAGAACTCACCAATGCCGAGCTCACATCCATGCCCCGCGACTTCCTCGAACAGGCCCTGATCGATCGTGTTAACCAAGGGCCGGTGAAATGGGATATGTGGGTGACGGTCGGTCAGCCGGGCGATCCCGAAACTGACCCGACAGTGCTTTGGCCGAGCGATCGCAAGGAGTTCAAGGCCGGAACGCTCACTTTTACGGCGGCAACCCCGCAAGAGGGGGCCGAATGCAAGAACATCAATTATGACCCGCTGGTCATGAGCGACGGCATCGCGCCGACCGACGATCCGGTGCTTCTGTTCCGCTCCCCAGCCTACGCCATCTCTTTCGTGAAGCGGCTGCAAGGCAAATAGGAGGAAGAGATATGGCAAAACGGGCAGGGCAGGACTCGAAGCTGCTCCCGCCTGGCACGAAAGCGCCCGACTTCACGCTCCACGTCACTCCGGATCAGACGCTCGCGCTCAGCGATCTCGCCGGCAAACCTGTTGTGCTTGCCTTCTACCCGGCCGACTGGAGCCCGGTGTGCGGCGATCAGATGGCCCTCTATAACGAGGCGCTGTCCGAGTTCGAGCAATATGGCGCCACGATCCTCGGCATCTCCGTCGATGGGGCGTGGTGTCATGACGCCTTCGCCAAGGCTCGCAACCTCCACTTTCCGCTGCTCGCCGATTTCGAGCCGAAAGGCGCGGTGGCCAGGCAATACGGCGCCTATCGCGAGGGTGACGGCTTCTGCCAACGTGCGCTGTTCGTGATCGACCGCGACGGCGTCATCGCCTGGAACTTCCTGTCGCCCATTGCCGTCAATCCGGGTGCCGATGGCATTCTTGATGCTCTCGCACGCCTGCCGAAGTAAGGAGCAATCGCATGTCGACCTTGCAGGTTCCGGTCACGGACGCCGATCACATAGAGGGCGACCCGGATGCGCCGGTCACGCTGGTCGAATATGCCGACTATGAGTGCCCGTATTGCGGGGCCGCTTATTCCGTCATCAAGCGCGTCCAGAAGCATTTCGGGAACCGGCTGCGCTTCGTCTTCCGCAACTTTCCTTTGACGCAAATTCATCCCGAGGCGGAGAATGCCGCCGAGACCGCAGAGTTCGCCGGTGCCCACGGGCGATTCTGGGAGATGCACGACGCCCTGTTCGAGAATCAAGAAGCGCTTGGGCCGGCGCTCTATGTCTCGCTTGCGAAGACGTTGAGTTTATCGGCAGAGGCTTTGGAGGAGGCGCTAGAGCATCGCACGTTTAGGCCCAAGATCCGCAGCGACTTCATGGGGGGCCTGAAGAGCGGCGTCAATGGCACACCGACCTTCTTCATCAACGGCAGACGCCACGACGCCGGCAACGAGTACGAGGATCTCGTCGCTGCGATTGACGCCGAATTGGCGACCGGGACGAACCGCTCAAGCGCCGCGCGCTGACTTCGTGTTAGGCGCCGACCACGTCGAATTTGACGTCCACATTGTTACGCGTCGCGTGCGAGTAGGGGCAGATCTTCTCGTGTGCCTCCTTGACCAACTTGGCGAGCTCGGTTTGTGGCAAGCTTTTGTCCTCGACGCGCATCTTCACCGCAAGCCCGAAGCCGCCGCCATCGCGCGGCCCGATCGACACGGCGCAAGTCACCTTGGCCTTGGTGGCGTCCTGCTTGTGCTGTTTCGCGACGAAGTCGATCGCGCCGCCGAAACAGGCAGCATAGCCGGCGGCGAAAAGGTGCTCAGGCGTCGCTGTGCCAGGCTTGCCCGGGCCACCCATCTCCTTCGGCACCGATAGGTCGAACGCGACAATATGGTCGCTCGATTCAGTGTGGCCGTTGCGGCCGCCGACGGCCGTTGCTGTTGCGGTGTAGAGCGGCTTGATCGTGTCCATTGGGATTCCTCTCTTGTTTCGCGCCGATCCTACCAGCGTCTAGCTCATATGCCAGCCATGGCTCACGCAAATCGACTGGCCGGTGAGTGCGTTGGTTTTGAACGCAGCAAGAAAGAGTGCCACCTCGGCAACGTCGTCCAGAGTGGTGAACTCCTTGTCCACCGTCTCGCCAAGCAGGACTTCTTTGACGACGCGCTCCTCGGAGATTCCCAACTCTTTGGCCTGTTCGGGAATCTGCTTCTCGACGAGCGGGGTCAGAACGAAGCCGGGACAGATGACGTTGGAGCGGACATTGTGGTGCGCGCCTTCCTTGGCCATCACGCGGGCAAGACCGAGAAGCCCGTGCTTCGCCGCCACATAAGCCGCTTTGAGCGGAGATGCCTCGTGGCTGTGCACGGATCCCATGTAGATCAGCGCGCCGCCCTTCTGCTTGTACATGTGCTTCACGCAGGCCTTGGTGGTGAGGAACGCGCCATCGAGATGGATGGCGAGCAACTTTTTCCAGTCGGCGAAGGGAAACTCCTCGATCGGATACACGATCTGAATACCGGCATTCGAGACCAGGATATCGACCCGGCCGAAGGTCTTGACCGTCTCCTCGACGCCGGCATTGACCTGATCTTCCTTCGACACATCCATCCCGACGCCGATTGCTGATTTCTCGCCTGCGAGTTCCTTGGCCGATGCTTTCGCGCCATCGGCCTTCAGATCGGCGATGACCACTCTGCCATCGGCTTCCAAAAAGCGCTTGGCGATGGCATGACCGATGCCGCTCGCGGCACCGGTGATGAGAGCAACCTTGCCATCGAGCTTCATGGGAACCTCCTTACGTTTTGAGATAGTCGTAAACGACCTTGCCAAGACCGAGGGTGAGATCGGCGAGAATATGAGTGGCCGAGACAACCTCGCGCACCGGGAGCGCGGCAACCGGCGCGAGCGCATGCGGGCTCAAGTCGAGCATTGCCGGGCCTGACCAGGCGCCCTTCATGACGATGTCCTCGAGGCGGTAATCGACGATCTCCAGTATGCGTGGGCTTCCATCGACATGCGGAATGATTTTCAGAAGGTAGTTCGGCTTGATGAGACTCGCGTGAACCGCGTCGAGATCGAGCGCCGTGTGCTTGAACCCCATGGTGCCGGTGGCGACACGTACCGAGCCGTAATCGAGCGTTCCAATCAGCGTGTCCTTGTCGATGCTGAGACAAGGCTGGGCGTATTTCTTGGGAAAACCCCACAGCTCCCGGCCGCCATAGATCGGCGGCCCGTCGTTGAGATACATGGCAAGGGTGTAGTTGCCTTCCTTGCCGTTGAACTTCACCGGGATGACCTGGCCTGATTCCGTATAGTTGCCGAAGCCGGTCGAGTCCGGCATGCGGATGAACTCGTATTTGACCAAAGGCTCGTCGAAGGTAAGCGGCTCGGGCACGACCGCCTTGAGCGCCGCTGGATCGGTGCGGTAGGTGATGATGAGATATTCGCGATTCACAAAGCGATAGGGTCCTCGCGGAAATGCCGGGCTCGTCAGTGGCATGGCGAAAGCACGTTTCCGAACGTCGTCAATCTTCATAGGGCGCGTTCCTTGGGATGGGTGTCGAGCTCCCGGGTCAAATCGAGGACCTGCACGCCTTCCTCGGGCCGGGTGCGGTTCTTCCAGGCAGGATCATTCAAGCTGCGCTCCACGTCGGCGCGGCCTGAGAGCCAATGCTCCTCCATCGAGTAGCGTGAGAATTCATAATCGTTGGATTGAGTCCAATAGGCAGCGCGCCGGTGAATCAGCAGCACGATGGTCACGGCGGCGTCACAGCTTACGCTGTCGAGGAACTCCCAGTCGGGGTTGTCGCACAATTCCGGCGGCACTTTCCCCCGCAAGTGACGAATGGCCCTGCGGATGGTCTGCATCTCGCGGAAGATATCGGTGTTGAGCCTGGTGCGGCTCGAATAGCGGATCTCCTTCTCCCGTTGTCCGATGTCGAACAAATTCTCGGGCATGCAGCCTTTGGCGCTGAACAGATCGATCTGGAAGATCACCATGTCATCGCGCGGTCCGGTTCTCTCGAGCACGAATTCGAGCGGCGTGTTTGACACGAGACCGCCGTCCCAATACGGCTGGCCGTCGATCTCAATCGGCGGGAATCCAGGCGGCAGGGCGCCGCTTGCCATGATGTGCTCAGGGCCGATGCGCATCTTCTGCGTGTCGAAATATTTCATGTTGCCGGAAAGCACCTGCACGGCGCCGACGCTTAAGCGCACCGCGCCCGAATTCAGGAGGTCGAAGTCGACAAGTTCCTCGAGTGTGGCTCTCAGTGGCTCCGTGTCGTAGAGGCTGATCGCTTCCGGCGTGCCCTGAGGCATGAGTACCGCAGGAGGAACCCGCGGTTCAAAAAACCCGGGTGCGCCTCCAGCGGCCACGAGAACCGCGCTTGTTTCATTGAAAATTCGCCGCGAATTGTCGTCATTCGAGAGCGGCCAGGCGAGCAGACGGCTGGACACGCGCTCCCAGAATTCGCGCAAGCGCTGGACCCGTCGTTCGGGTGGGTTCCCAGCGATGATCGCGCCGTTAACGGCGCCAATGGACGTGCCGGCAACCCAGGTCGGAATCTCGCCGGCTTCGCACAGGGTCTCGTAGGCCCCGGCCTGATAGGCGCCAAGCGCGCCGCCGCCCTGGAGGACAAGAACGATCTTTTCCTCGGGACGTGCCACGCAGTACCTCTACAGGCAGGCTGATGTGAAAGTGCTTAATTTCAAACTTCGGGTTGCTGGTCTCCGCAAAAATATAAGACCGCTGCCCGGCGTGTCATCCACCTATCCACTGGATGAGAAAGTTCAAGGCAACGAGGAGCAGCGAGCGCCCTCCTCGTCATGCCCTTAACTCGACACGGCTACAGGCACCCATTCGGATCATAATCCGAATTGTAGTCGCATGGCGACCAGTAGGGGTCGTTAGCCTGTCGCAGGTCTGGTACGCCCCGCATCCTCTCCGCATGCCGCTCGGACTTCGGTTCGCTGGTGTAGTGCCGAGCCGTGATGGGCTCTTTGCCATAGTTGGCCAAGGCGGGCGTGGCTGCAACAGACATCAAGGCAAGCGCAATGAGAACTTTTTTCATGGTCGATCTCCGTCATTGGGCGATGCTCCGAACGGGCCAAGCGTGGGGAGCCCGTTGCATCAGCTGGTTGCGGAGATAGGAAGCCTGCGCGCGCGGAACTTGCCTTATCTTGCTGTTGATGTCCCGCGCTTGCGTCGATCGCTTCCGGGACAGCCGGTGCGGCATGATGGGCTGAGGGGAACTGGATAGGTCTTGGCGACGCCCTTAAGGATTGATGCGACTGATCTTTGATCCTTCCAGCGTCAAATTATACATCAGCCCCTTTTGGTCGATGATGAAGCCGATGACCGGCTGCGTGATTTTGTCCGTGTCGATCGAGCCGCCGATCCCCACCGTGATGATCGCCACCGATCCGTCGACGCCGACCTTCCAGCCAGCGACGCGATCGAACTGGTTGAGCGCGTCCTGGGTCATGAACATAATGATGACCGAGCGCTCTTGCACGCCGAGCTGGAAGCCGAAGGAGGCCGAGATCAGATTGTAGTATCCGACCACCTTTTGCTGATTGAGCATGATGCCTTCGCCATACTCGCCGCCAAGGCCAATTCCGGCTTTGACCACCGAAGGAAAGACGAGAATCCCAGCCGCCTTGTTGGCAAGCTCGCGCGCACCTGGAACCTGATTGACGAAGCTATGCAGTGTGTTGTTCGCATCGCGGTCGATCTCGGCGGCAGAAGCCGCTTCGCTTCGTTGCGGCTCCGCAAGGATCGGCGCTACCGCGAGCAGAGCGAGGCAAATCGCTCTCAGCGCTGTCTGCATGATGAAACCCTCCCCAGAATCGCGAGCCAAGCTCAGCTTAAAATTGCGGCAACCCCACGACGATTAGCCCTATGCAACATGGGTTTTGAGCTGCCCTTTGACGCGGTGCGGATGGGTGAAAATCTCGAACCCATCCTTCCGCGCAATGGCGACCAGCGTCATGCCGCACGATTCGGCCATTCGCACCGCCAAGGCTGTGGGGGCCGACACGGCGGCGATAATCGGCGCGCCGATTGCGGCCGATTTCTGCACCATCTCTACAGAGACGCGGCTCGTCAGCACCACGAGACCTTCACGCGCGGTCGCGCCGTCGCGGGCAAGTGCGCCGCCGAGTTTGTCGAGAGCGTTGTGACGACCGACGTCCTCGCGTACGGCGACGAGGCCGCGCTCGGGCGTCCAGAAGCCGGCGGCATGGACTGCACGCGTCTCTCGGTTAAGGGTCTGCAAGGGGAAAAGAGAATCGACCGCCGTCATGATCTGATCCGGCGTGAGAATGCGGCCCTCTCCAACCTCGGGCGGCGGGCGCATCGCCTCGACCAGGCTCTCGATGCCACACAGCCCACAGCCGGTCGGGCCCGCCATCTTCCGCCGGCGCCCGAGGAACTCGGCGGCGTCCGGCGCCTTCAGCCAGATGCGCAGCTCGATGCCGACCTCCTCCTCGACGATGTCGATAGAGTCGATGGCATCAATCGAGGAGATCACGCCTTCAGTCAGACTGAAGCCTACTGCAAAGTCTTCGAGGTCCTGCGGCGTTGCCATCATCACCGCGTAGGAAGCGGTGTTGAAGGTGAAGGCCACTGCTGTCTCCTCCGGTATCGCGCGCTCGCCCCCAGACAGGCCGCTATCCCGCCAGATGGCGCGAGGTACGCGGACGACGGGTTTAGGCAAGGATTTACTCCAGAGCTACAATTCGAATCGAAGCTAGTCCCTTGCACCGGGCCTTACAAGCGCGTGTGAAGGCCGACGCTGGCCGAATTTCGCCAATTTCTCTGATGTAGACGTGCGACGCAGACACCCCCGCCTCAGGCCGCATCTTGCTCTACAGTCGGTTCGCGATGGTTTCACCCCTGACTTCGCTGCATGCCGCGATTGGCATGGTTGCGGTCCTTTCCTGCGCGCCCGCGGTCGCACAGGCAGAGGATTCAGACCGCAAGCCTTGCGTCGAGGATGCCATGCTCGTGTTCGACGCCTCCGGGTCGATGGCTGGCAACGTGAACCAGGGCATCGCCACCATTACGCCGCGGATCGACGCGGTGCGCTCGGCGCTCGCCAAGATCTTGCCGGGCGTCACCCGGCTTCGCCGCGTCGGGCTCATCACCTATGGGCCGGGCCCCTATCAGCAGTGCAACGTACAGCTCAATCTCAAGCCGACACCTAATGCCGGCGAGCTCATCATGCGGGAGGTGAATGCACTTACTCCCGGCGGCAAGACGCCGCTCACTGCCGCCGTCGGGCAAGCCGCCGAGGTGCTCGACTATCGTACGAAGCCCGGCGTGATCGTGGTGCTGACCGATGGCGAGGAGACCTGCGGTGGCTCGCCCTGCGATCTCGGCAAGGCACTTCACGCGGCGGCTAACAATCTCACCGTTCACGTCATTGGGTTCCGCATGAAGAATTTTTCATGGACAGGCGAGCAGAGCATCCTCGACGTGAAATGCCTCGCTGACCAGAATGGCGGCCTCTATGTCAGCGCCGACACCGAGCAGGATTTGACCGAGGCGCTCGAGAAGACACTCGGCTGCCCGATGTTGTCGGAAAAGGGTCCTGATGCAGCCGCCCCGTCTCAATAAAGCAGATAGGGCTTTCTGCTCTCCTCGAAGTCGGCGACGCCAGGCGCCCAGCTCTCGGCGATCTCCTCGAGCGGGGCTTGCCGCTTGATCTGCTCGCGGAGTTCTGCGGAGCCGGCAAGAATGTCAATCGGCATCTTGTCATGCTCGTACTCATAAGGCGGGTCGCGCCATTTGAATTGCTTCGGGGCGAGCCCGAAACATTCGCGGAGCAGCGAGACGCCGGTTTTGACCGGCTCGAAATCGACCCGCGACGTCACATGGATCTGGCAACCGCCGCAAGGGACTCGCGCGTGCTTCTGGAAGGTGGGTTCGAAGCCAGCGGGACGGAAATGCACGCCCGGTAGGCCAACGTCGTTCATGCGGGAGGCTAACTGATCGCCGTCGAGCCAGGGCGCGCCGATCAGCTCGAATGGCCGTGTCGTTCCGCGCCCTTCCGACAACATGGTGCCTTCGAACAGTACCGTGCCGGGATAGACGATCGCCGTGTCGAGGGTCGGCATGTTCGGCGAGGGCATGACCCAAGGCACATCCGTGTCGTCGAAATACATTTCCCGCGACCAGCCCTGCATGGGGATGACCTCGAGATCTGCGCCGATGCCGAGATGTTTGTTGAACAGCCGCGCAAGCTCGGCCACGGTCATGCCGTGGCGCATGGGGATAGGAAACTGCCCGACGAAGGACTCGTAGCCCCGCTCGAGCATTGGTCCTTCGACCTCGGTGCCGCCGATCGGATTGGGGCGATCGCACACGACGACCGGCAGCTCCTGGCGAGCCGCCGCGCGCAGGCAATTGGCCATGGTGTAGATGAAGGTGTAGATGCGCGCGCCGACGTCCTGGATGTCGATCACCAGCACATCGATCAGGTCGAGCATTTCGGACGTGGGCTCGCGCGTCTCGCTATAGAGCGAGAAGATCGGCACGTTGCGGCGGTGGTCCTTGGCGTGCGGGCTTTCGATCATGTTGTCCTGGACATCGGACTTGAAACCGTGCTGCGGGCCGAAGATCGCGGCGAGCTTGCAGTTGGTCGCCGCGCTGAGCCGATCAACGATATGGCCGAAGTCGTGGTCGATCGAGGCAGGATTGGCGAGCACGCCGACGCGCAGGCCGTTCAGGCGCTTCGTCCCGAGCAGTCGTTCAGAGCCAAGCAGCATAAGATTTTGGGGCGGCCAACAAGAGGAGAGGGGGGCGGTTCGTCGGGGCGGGACTGTGGCATAAAGCCGTCCCCGCCACCAAGCGTCATTAGCTCGTTTGCCGTCGGTGCTTGGCGGATTTCCGGCCGAGAATTCATGCTATTGTCCGCCACGCTTGGCTGATAGAAGCCAGCCACGGGTGCCCGGATTGTTAGGGCTTGCTAGGGGATCGCATGAACAAAGAGGGTAGACGGCCGATTACGGCCTTCATCGATTTGGCTGCGCAGCGCCAGAAGATTGGCGACGGCATCGAGCGGGCCATTTCTTCCGTATTGAAGAGCGGCCAATTCGTTTTAGGGCCCGAGGTCGCCGAGCTCGAGCGCCAGCTTGCGGAATTCTGCGGCGCAAAGCACGTGATCAGTTGTGCCAACGGCACCGACGCCTTGCTGCTCGTCCTGATGGCCGAAGGCATCGGTCCCGGCGACGCCGTGTTCGTGCCGGCATTCACGTTCGTTGCGACGGCCGAGGTGGTTGTGCTTACAGGCGCAACGCTCGTCTTCGTCGATGTGCAGCGGGACAGCTTCAATCTCGACGCCAGCAGTCTCAACGCTGCCATTGGCGAAGCTGAGAGCCTTGGCCTCAACCCTCGCTGCGTCATCCCCGTGGATTTGTTCGGTCAACCCGCCGACTACCAGGCCATCCGTCGAATTGCAGACGCCAACAAGCTCCTTGTGCTTGCTGACGCTGCGCAGAGCTTCGGCGCTACTCTGAATGGACGTAGGGTCGGCACTCTTGCCGATTACACGGCGACGAGCTTCTATCCGTCGAAACCGCTCGGTTGCTATGGCGACGGCGGAGCCATCTTCACCGACGATAGCGCCAAGGCGAAGCTTCTAACCGCGCTCCGCTGCCACGGCCGGTATCCCGATGGAACCGAATGCGGGCAGGTCGGCCTCAATAGCCGGCTCGATACGTTCCAGGCTGCCATTCTGTTGGAGAAGCTCGCAATTTTCCCCCAGGAGATTGTCGCGCGGCAGAGAAGCGCCGAACGTTACGCTGAAGGTTTCGGCGCGATGGTACAAACGCCGAAGCTGATGACCGGCGCGAGCTCTGTCTGGGCTCAATACACGATCGTTACCGAGCGCCGCGACGAACTGGCCAAGGCTTGCCGCGAAGTCGGCGTGCCGACGGCGATCCATTACGCAAGTCCACTGCACGTGCTCCCCGCCTATCGCGAATTCCCCACGGCGCCGGGCGGCCTACCCAATGCCGTATGGCTGGCAGAGCGTGTCATGAGCCTGCCAATGCACGGTTATCTCGCCGACGAGGCGCAGGATCTAGTCATTCGAACAGTGAGCGGAGCTTTCCGTTCGCCCAAGGCTCCCGGCGCTCATGTGGGCTTGGCAAGCGCTCCATCAGCGGCAGAGTAGTTGCGCCAGTTTGGCGTGCAGGTAGAAGCGGTTGAAGCATGGCAGATGAGATCAGCGTCGCCGTAGTCGGCACGGGTTATTTCGGGCGCTTTCACGCCGAGCACTATGCCCGCAACAAGCGCGCCAAGTTGGTTGCCGTGGTCGACACCAATGAAGAGCGGGCGCGCGCGGTCGCTGCCGAGTTCGGCGCAGAGCCGGCCTTCGACTATCGCAGCATTCTCGGGAAGGTCGATGCAGCGAGTGTCGCCGTGCCTACCCCGCTCCATTACGAGATTGCCCGCGACCTGATCCAGTCCGGCATCCACGTGCTCGTCGAGAAGCCGATCGCCGAAAGCGTGGGAAGCGCGAATGCGCTCACGAGCCTCGCCGAGCAGCGCAAGGTCGTGCTCCAAGTCGGGCACATCGAGCGCTTCTCGAGCGCCTACCGCACGCTTGCCAAGGTGATCTCCAAGCCGCTCTATTTCGAGAGCTACCGCATCTCGCCGTGGAAGAACCGCGGTGTCGAGGTCGACGTGATCCTCGATCTCATGATTCACGACATCGACATGATCATCGGGCTCGTGGACTCGCCGGTAAGCAAGGTGGACGCCGTCGGCACGCCTGTGCTCGGCCGCAGGATCGATCTTGCCAATGCCCGAATCAACTTCGAGTCTGGCTGCATCGCCAACGTCACCGCGAGCCGGGTGAGCTACAAGACCGAACGGAAGATGCGCGTATTCGGACGCAACCATTATCTCAGTTGCGACCTCGGCGAGGGGCGCATTGCCGGCTATCGCCTCCGCGGCGATCCCGCCGTCATGGGGCTCGCGGCCATCGAAAGCGAAAACTACCAGATCGAGAAGCAGGACAGCCTTGCCAACGAGATCGATGCCTTCCTCGACTGCATCGCGACGGGCTCCCAGCCGTTGGTCGATGGCCGTGCCGGATGCGAAGCCCTTCGCGTGGCGAGCATGATCAATGACAGCATCGAGGAGCATCTAAAGAAGGTGCAAGGCGAGCCGAGCCTGTCGGCGGCGGGTGCCGGCGACCGCTAGCCTGCGGCGGGGCGGCTTGCCTCGTTCATTCGCGCTTGCACGATATCCAGTACGACCTTGGCCGCGCGCTCACTTGGGGGAGGGGTGCGCTCGCCTAAAACTCTGGCAACGTCGCGGAATCCCTGAGCTTGCGCCTCGCGCGCTTCCCTCGAACGCAGAAGCTCGTCCACGGCGAGGGCAAGACCTGAGGCGGTGCACTCCTCTTGTAGAAATTCAGGCACCACCTGCCGGCCTGCGAGCAGATTCACGAGCGATGCGTGCTTGACGCTTACGCCCATGCGGCGGACGATGAAGGCCGTCGTCGCGCTGACGCGATAGGCAACCACCATTGGCACACCGGCGAGAGCAAGCTCGAGCGTCACCGTGCCAGATTTGGCGATCGCAGCGTTGCACGCGGCAAAGGCATCGTGGCTTTCGGCGATGTCTGCGAAAATCACGTCGAGCGGCCAGTTTTGCGTCATGCTCTTCACCACGTCGGCAGTCGATGGCACGACCGGAATGACGGCGCGCAGATCGGGGTGGGTCTTCTTGAGCAAAAGAAGCGCTTCGCCGAACACTGGGAGCATACGACGGACCTCACCGGCTCTGCTGCCCGGAACGATGCAAAGAAGCGTCACGTCTTGCGGCAAGCCATGGCGCGCTCTGAAACCTTCGCCGTCGCCGCGCTCCACGCCCGATTCGATCGCGGGGTGGCCGACATAGGTGCAAGCAATGCCGTATTTGGCGAAGAAGGAAACCTCAAACGGCAGCAGCGCCATGATGTGATCAAGGCGTTTCGAAAGTTTGCGCGCGCGCCCGGGACGCCAAGCCCAAAGTTGCGGCGCCACGTAGTGAATGATGGGGATGCCCGACCCACGCAGGTGATGAGCGAGCCTCAAGCAAAAGCCCGGGGAGTCCACGGTGACGATCGCATCGGGCTCGAGCTGTCGCGCCGCAGCGACGGTCTGGTTCAGCCGCTTGATGAGGCGCGGCAGATGCGGCAGCACTTCGGCGAGGCCCATCACCGAGAGCTCGCGCATAGGAAAGAGGCTCTGCAATCCTTGACGTTCGCTTTGCGGGCCGCCCACGCCGGCAAAACGCACGCGGCCGGCGGTCTTGGCTTTGAGCGCCTGCATCAGGGATCCGGCGAGATTGTCGCCCGACGCTTCGCCCGACACGACGAAGATCAGCGGCCCGGGTGTCGTCCTCGACGCGTCCGGATTGCGATTGGGCGCTTCACTTTCCGCCTCAGCCAAAAAAACCATGCTTTGCCGCCCCGTCATGCTCCGGCCTCAAGTCCACGTGGAGCATTGAATAGACCGATGCCGATACGATTGGAAAAATTCTTCCATTCGAATGTGTCCGAATGTGTCTGAAGCTTGCTCATAATCTGAACTGATATTGCCGATATTTAATTTTTGCGACCTTGTGCCACGGCTCGCGCGACGACACCATTTCAACGTCTACATTGTTTAATGATGAGTCCGAAAGACGCGCTCTTGATGTCTCGCAGCTTAAGGCAGGACAACGCCATGGGGGAGTTGGACGAGCCGTTGGTGGTGGATTCGCCCGTTCACGAGCGTATTGGCGACAGCGAAGCTTTTGAGCCGCTAGAGCCCTCCTCGCCGGCGGACGAGGTCCACGTCACGCCAAAGAAGAGGCGCAAGCGCCGGGGCTTCGCCTGGCTGCTTGGCATCGCCGCTCTTATGCTGGCGGTCGTCTTCGTCATCGATCAAAAGCCGGCGGAGGAAACCGCCAACGCGCCTGCGAAGCAACATCAGGCGCATCCTGTGCCGGTGACGGTCGCCGAGGTGAGCCAGCACGACGTGCCGGTCTATCTCGATGGCCTCGGCACGGTGCAGGCTTCGAATACCGTCGCCGTTCACAGCCAGGTCGACGGCAAGCTGCAGAGTGTCAATTTCGTCGAAGGCCAGAAAGTAAAGGCTGGCGATGTCCTCGCCATCGTCGATCCGCGGCCGTTCCAGGCAGCGCTCGATCAGACCAAGGCGAAGAAGGCGCAGGACGAGGCCCAACTCGTCTCAGATGCGAAAGACCTCGCCCGCTTTCAGGACCTGATGAAGAAGGGCGCCGGTACCACGCAGGCCGTGGACCAGCAGCAGGCAAAAGTCGACGCTCTCAAGGCAACGATTGCTTCCGATCAAGCCGGCATCGAGAACTCTGAGACGCAGCTAAGCTACGCGACCATTACCGCGCCGATCGACGGCCGCGTCGGCTTCCGTCTGGTCGATGCCGGCAACATCGTCCACGCCGGCGATCAAACGCCGATCACCGTGCTGACCGCCCTTAGTCCGACCATGGTGATTTTCACCCTGCCGCAGCGCAATCTGCCGGCGGTGCAGGACGCCATGGCAAAGGGCGAGGTGCAGGTCGCGGCGCTCGACCAGGACAACACTCACGAGCTCGGCCAGGGCAAGCTGCTTCTGATCGACAACCAGATCGACCAGACCACGAGCACGATCAGGCTCAAGGCCTCGTTTCCCAACAAGGATGAGCGCCTGTGGCCGGGCGAATTCGTCCATGCCCGCGTGCTGATCGAGACGCTGAAGGACGCGGTGACCATCCCGTCGGCGGCTGTGCAGCGGAACTCTCAGGGGCTGCTTGCCTGGCTTATCAAGCCTGATAACACGGCCGAGAACCGGCCCATCATCGGCGGTCCTTCGCTGAACGACATGACTGTGGTGAAGAGCGGCCTGAAGCCCGGCGAGCAAGTGGTTGTCAGCGGGCAATATCGCCTGCGGCCGGGTGTCAAGGTTCAAACTACGCCAATGCAAGCGCCGCCGGTGCAAACGAGCGCGCAATGAATATCTCGGCGCCTTTCATTCACCGCCCAGTCGCGACCTCGCTGCTGATGGTCGCGGTCGCATTCGCGGGTCTTGTAGCGTATCCGCTGCTTCCCGTTGCACCCCTGCCTAAGGTGGACTTCCCCACCATCAGCGTCTCGGCCTCGCTCCCCGGCGCAAGTCCCGAGACCATGGCCTCTGCCGTGGCGCAGCCGCTCGAGCGGCAATTCTCCCTGATCGCAGGCGTTACGCAGATGACCTCGACCAGCACGCTGGGAGCGACCTCGATCAACTTGCAATTCGAGCTGAACCGCGACATCGATGCCGCCGCCCAGGACGTGCAGGCCGCGATCGCGGCAGCTGGGCGCCAGCTTCCCACCAATCTTCCTTCGCCGCCGACCTACCGCAAGGTCAATCCGGCCGATTCTCCCGTGCTGGTCATGGGCGTGCACTCGGACTCGCTACCGCTCACCGTCGTTGACGACTATGCCGACACCATTCTCGCCCAGCAGATGTCGCAAATCGAGGGCGTGTCGCAGGTCACGATCGGCGGCGAGCAGAAGCCCGCTGTGAGGGTGCAAGTCGACCCGGCTAAGCTTGCGGCAAAAAATCTTACGCTTGAGGACATCCGTGGCGTCCTTGCTGCCACCACCACCAATGCCGCCAAGGGAACGCTCTATAGCGATATTCGCAGTTTCACCCTTGCCGCCAACGACCAGCTCTCACAGGCCTCGGACTACAACAACGTGATCATCGCCTATCGCAACGGCGCGGCGGTCAGGGTCAAGGACGTCGGCCAAGCGATCGATGGACCGGAGAATCTCTATACTGGCGCATGGGACAACAACAAACCGGCGGTTCTGCTCGTCGTGTTCAAGCAGCCGGGCGCCAATGTCATCGAAACCGTGGACAGGGTGAAGAACGCGCTGCCACGCCTCCAGGCCGCGATTCCTCCAGCCGTCACGGTCGACATCTTGTCCGACCGCACCGAGACCATTCGTGCCTCGGTCGACGATGTCCAATTCACGCTCGGGCTGACCATCGCTCTTGTGGTCCTTGTCATCCTGCTGTTCCTGCGCAACCTGCGGGTGACGCTCATTCCAGCCACGGTGGTGCCGCTGTCTCTGCTCGGCGCGCTTGCCGTCATGTATCTGTGCGGCTTCAGCCTCGACAACATCTCGCTCATGGCGCTGACCATCTCGGTGGGATTCGTGGTCGACGACGCCATCGTAGTGGTCGAGAACATTTATCGGCATATCGAGGATGGCATGAGGCCGCTCGACGCTGCGCTCAAGGGTTCGCGCGAGATCGGTTTCACCGTGTTGTCGATCAGCATCTCGCTGGTTGCCGTGTTCATTCCGCTTTTGCTGATGGGCGGCATCGTCGGGCGGCTGTTCCGCGAGTTCTCCATCACCGTGACGGCGGCCATCGCCGTATCGGCCTTCGTGTCGCTGGTGCTGACGCCAATGCTGTGCGCGCGCTTCCTGCATCACGACACAACGAAGCACGGCCTGATCTGGCGGGCCATCGAAGATGCGTTCGATGGGATGCTCGCCTTCTATCGGCGCACCCTGGACGTCGTACTGCGTCATCCGTTGATCACGCTCATCGTGTTCTTCGCCACCATGGCGCTCAGCGTCCATCTCTATGTCATCATCCCTAAGGGCTTCTTCCCTATCCAGGATACCGGGCTGATCACGGGCTTCGCTGAAGCTGGGCAAGACATCTCGCCGCAAGAGATGGCGCGGCTGATGGTGCAGCTCGGCGACGTGCTGGGGAAGGACCCGGATATCGCCGCGGTCGGCGCGGCCATGGGCAGTACCGGCAGCGCGCAGACCGCCAACACCGGCCGCTTCTTCATCGGGCTCAAGCCTCGAGACGAGCGAACCACTAATGCCAGCGCCATCATCGACCGGCTCAGGCCGAAGCTCGCGGAGATCGAAGGCGTCAAGCTCACGCTCCAGCCGTCGCAGGACATCACCGTGGGCGGGCGCATCGGTCGCGGTCAGTTTCAATACACGCTGCAAGACGCCGATATCGGTGAGCTTAATGAATGGGCGCCCAAAGTCCTCGCCAAGATGCAGACTCTGCCTGAGCTTGCCGACACGACGAGCGACCAGCAGGGCAACGCGCCGCAGCTCATGGTCAGCATCAACCGCGACCAGGCTTCGCGTTTCGGCATCCAACCCGAGGTGATCGATGCCACGCTCAACGATGCCTTCGGACAGCGGCAAGTCGCGCAGTACTACACGCAGACCAACACCTATCACGTGATTTTGGAAGTGCCGTCGGCGATGCAGGGCGACCCCAACACGCTCGACCGCATCTATCTGAAATCGCCATTCAACGGGGCGTCAGTGCCGATCTCGACGCTGGTAACGATCGACAATACCCAGGTTGGCCCACTGTCAGTCTCGCATCAGGGCCAGTTCCCGGCTGTCACCATATCCTTCAACCTGCCGGCCGGCGTGGCGCTCGGCCAGGCCATCGACGCAATTCAAAAGGCCGTCGCCGACATGGGAGCGCCGGTGACCCTGGTCGGCACCTTCCAGGGCAACGCGCAAGCCTTCCAGGACTCCCTCGCCAACGAACCGGTGCTGATCGGTGCGGCCTTGATCGTCGTCTATCTCATCCTCGGCATGCTGTATGAGAGCTACTTCCACCCGCTCACCATTTTGTCCACGCTTCCCTCTGCCGGCGTCGGCGCACTGCTTGCGCTGATGGCCGGAGGCTTCGACCTTTCGGTGATCGGCATTATCGGCATCATCTTGCTGATCGGCATCGTGAAGAAGAACGGCATCATGCTGGTGGACTTTGCGATTGCCCGCGAGCGCGATGGAGCGGATCATTTGACGGCGATCCGCGAGGCCTGCCTCCTGCGCTTCCGCCCGATCCTGATGACCACGGCTGCGGCGATGCTCGGCGGCGTGCCGTTGATGCTCGGCCATGGCGCGGGCTCAGAGCTCCGCCAACCGCTCGGCTATGCCATGGTCGGCGGCTTGGCGCTGTCGCAGCTTCTGACGCTCTACACGACGCCGATCGTTTATCTCTATCTCGGGCGGCTGCAGTCCTGGCTCATGGGCGATCGAGCGCCCGAGCGCAAGAAAACACGCGTGGCGGTTCCGGCAGAATAGTTCAGTCCGCCCCGAGCGCGCTGTGGATCTGCGCCACCACCGCGGCGCCTTCGCCGACCGCGGCCGCGACCCGCTTCGTCGATCCCGCCCGCACATCCCCGACGGCAAAGACGTGTGGTTTGCTCGTTTCCAGGGGAAGGGGAGGGCGCCCGATGGCGCCGTTTCCGTCGGCAAATTTGCTGCCCGTGATGACGAAGCCCTTGCCGTCGACGTCCACACATTGCTCGAGCCAATTCGCGTTCGGGTCGGCGCCGATAAACAAGAAGATGTGCCGCAACGGGCAGGTATGGGTCTCGCCGGTGGTCTTGCATCGGAATACCGCCCCGGTGAGTCCGGTCACCTGGTCGCCTTCAAGAGCGACGATCTCGGTCTTGGTGTGCAGCTCGACATTGGGAAGCGCCTTGATGCGGTCGATGAGGTAGCGCGACATGGAGGCTTCGAGCCCGTCGCCGCGAACCACAAGATGCAATCGTTTGACCTTTGGCGCGAGGAACACAGTGGCCTGCCCCGCCGAATTGCCGCCGCCGATCAGCGCGACCTCCTCGCCCTCGCAAAGCTTGGCCTCGACGGGGGAGGCCCAATACGAGATGCCGGCGCCTTCGAACATGGCAAGATTGGCGATCGGAGGACGCCGGTAACGGGCACCGGAGGCGATCACTACGGTTTTCGCGCGCACCCGCCCTCCGTCGGTAAGCTCGAGCGTGAATGGATCACCGTTACGCCCATCGCCGCAATCGAGCTTACTCACTTCGAGCGGGATAGCGATCTCGACGCCGAACTTGAGCGCCTGATTGAAGGCGCGTCCGGCGAGTGCCATGCCTGAAATCCCGGTCGGGAATCCGAGATAGTTCTCGATGCGCGCCGAGGCGCCCGCCTGTCCGCCGAACGACTTTTGGTCGAGCACGATCACCGACAGGCCTTCGGACCCAGCATACACCGCGGTCGCCAGTCCTGCCGGTCCTGCGCCGACCACGGCGACATCGTAGATCTTCGCCGGGTCGAGGTCCGGGGTGAGGCCGAGACAAATTCCGGCCTCCGCATCGGTCGGCCGCTTCAGCAGCGTGCCGTTGGGGCAGAGCATAATCGGAAGTTCTTCAGGCAGGACGCCGAAACGATCCATGACCGTCCGGCCCTCTTCATCGTCGGCGCTAAGAACGGTGTAGGGATAGCCGTTGCGGCGGAGGAAATTCTCCAGGCGATTGAGGTCTGAGTCTCCGGGCCGGCCTACCAGCACCGAGCCGGCGTTGCCGTCTTGGATCAGCCCGACCCGCCTCAGGATGTAGGCGCGCATCATGATCTCGCCAATCTCGGCGGAGCCGATCATCAAGGCGCGCACATGAGACGCATCGAAGGGCAACGCGCAGCAGCCTTCAGGGCCGGCGAGCCCGCGCGCCAGTGCCTCGCGTCCCGCGAGCTGGCTCACCTCGCCAGAAAATTGACCGGCGTGGTGGGT
>JBKOWI010000045.1:0-4833 GCA_046724315.1 Pseudomonadota bacterium
CCGTGCTGCGCGAGAGCAGCGCCGAGCGCGGCAGTCGTCGTTGTCTTGCCGACTCCGCCCTTTCCGGATGTCACTACGAGCACCTGCGCCATTGCCTGTCTCCTTTTGTGCCTCAGTCGAGTGCCTTGATGGTGAGTGCGCCGTCGTCCAGCCACGCGTGGACGGCTTTGCCGAGAAACGAGGAAATGTCGTCGGCCATGCGGTAGTAGCCGTCGATTGCGATGAGCTCGGCCTCAAGCCGGCGGCAGAAAATGTGCGCCTTGGCATTGCCGTCCGCGCCAGCCAGCACCCGGCCACGCAGCGTTCCATAGATGTGTATCGAGCCGCTCGCGACGATCTCCGCGCCGGACGAGACCGAGCCGATGACGGTCACGTCACCCTCGTGGAACAGCGACTGGCCTGAGCGCACGGGCGAATCGATCAACAGCGAGGATGCAGCGGCCCCCACCGTAGCCGGCAGAGGTTGCGCGTCGGGCGTCTCGCTCGGTACCTGAAATTCGGTCTTTCCCACTGGCGACAGCAGAGGCGGGAGAGCGGGATCGGCGAGGCGGTCATCGGTGCCGAGCATTCCCATGACGCGGATGTTGCGCATGCCGAGATCGGCAATCAGACCGGCAGCCTCGTCCTTGCTGAGCAACAGCTCCGAGACGTCCACCACCACCGGCTTGCCCGAGAAGAATCCCGGCGAGCGGCAGAGCCATTTATCGGCTTCGGCGATCCATTCGGAGGTGGGCATCTTGGGCTTCAGCACGAATGCGAGGAAGGAGCGACCACAGAACTGGAAGGATGCTGGCTGAGCGACTGCTGTCATGAGGATGGCCGTGAATTAGGAATGGTTAATAAGATGGCGATTTCGGTTAACGAGCCGTTAAGCGCCCGCGCGTTTTGGCGATGATTTGATGGATTTTGGACAGCTGGCCCCGCGCTTACACAGCGCGACTCGAATCAGCTAGCGTTCTTGAGGGGACGATTCGCCTTCAGAGGGACGAGAGGCCATGATCCACTTGCGATGGGCCAAGGCTAAAGACGGATGGCTGCCGCTCGCATTGCCGTGGCCGTCCGTGGTCGACACGGTCGGCGTCTATGTCATTTGGCACGAGGGTAACCCGAGCCGCGTCGTGCGCATCGGACACGGCAGAATTAGCGAGTGCCTTCATTACCACCAGGAAGATCCCGAGGTGTTGGCCTATAGCGGCTTCGGCACGCTCAGGGTCACATGGGCAGCGGTACCGCCTGACCAGATGGAGGGCGTTGAGCGCTATCTGGTTGAGCATTGGAAACCACTAGTCGTAGACCGCCCGCCGAAGGTGCTTCCGATTGCGGTGAACTCTCCGTTTGCGGGCTAGTGGTATCGAGTCCGGCGAGGATTGCCTCGAGCGTCTCGCGCAGCTTCATGTACTGATACCACGCCCAGGGAGGCTCGGCTCCCGTTGCGAGCTTGTCGTTAGCCCAGTCAAGAACTCGCTGTAGCTCGGCGCGCGTCATGCTCCCGAGTTTCTGCCGACACTATTGAGAAATGATTAGGCTCCCCGCATTTAGTGCAGCACCGACTCGGCGAGATGCGGCCTAAATTATTGGCCGCAGACGCTTGAGCCCGTAGTGCAAACGAAGGGCACGACCACGCCCCTGAAGCAGGTCGTGTAGAACTGAGCGGTGACGATATCGGGCTGGAGCCTCGCCCGTGGCGGGACCCCATTTGGGCGGACCGCCTTCCAGAACGGATCGCCGGCAACCGGACGCGCCGATAAGGAGACGGAGCTCCACCCCCTCTTGCGCTGCACGTTGTAAGCGCTCTGGAGCGCGAGCGCTTGCGAGGTCTGCACAGCCTTCACCCTTGTTGGAGCACTGTGCGTTGCGGTGACCAATTCGCACCCGGCCTCTGCCGGCTTGAGCCCGACCAGGAAGAATCCCGCAACGCAGATCAGTCCGCAAACCTTCGCTAAGATACCCCTCATCGTTGCCTCCTCATCGAATCTTCTGCCGCAGTCCGTAGAGCTTCTACTCTAACACATCGACGTTGACGGAGTGGCGCCTGTAAGATTTGCTTCCCGGCGAAAAAAGAAGAGCGCATCCAGGCTGGGCAGCCATGACACTCCTCATTATCGGCATTGCCGCGTTTCTCGGTCTGCATGTGGTGCCGACGTTCCCGGACTTGCGCGAGCGGCTCGTCGCGCGACTGGGCGAGGGGCCGTACAAAGGCCTGTTCGCGCTCCTCTCCGTCGCAAGCTTCATTCTCCTGGTCTACGGCTTCGCGAAGGCTCCGCTCATCCAGCTTTGGTCTCCGCCGTCCTGGACGCGATGGGTCGCGATCGTGCTCATGCTGCCAGCCTTCATCTTCCTGGTCGCAGGCTATGTGCCTGGCCAGATCAAGGCGAAGCTCAAGCACCCGTTCCTGGTTGCCATCAAGACCTGGGCGCTCGCACACCTCATTGCCAATGGCGATCTGGCCTCGATCGTTCTGTTCGGCTCGTTCCTGGCCTATGCCGTGTACGACCGCATCACCCTCAAGCGCCGCACGGCGACCGGACTCGTGACGGTGCCGGCGACAGGACCGCCGTCAAACGACGTCATCGCCGTCGTCCTCGGACTCGCGCTCTATCTCGCCTTCTTGTTCTGGCTGCACGGGCTCCTGATCGGGACGTCACCGTTGCCGCAGTAATGCAACGGGAGCGGTCCGACGGCATTTTTTGCACTGCAAAATACCCTATATTCTGTCATAAGACCCCAAGCAGGGTCCGTGCTGGTTCAGGAGCTTAGAGACCGTGGCCGAGCAATTTGCCGTGAAGCGGGTAACCGCGCCGGACATCAAAAATCGCAAAGGCGGCGCGCCGATCGTGGCCCTCACCGCCTATCACGCACATACCGCGCGCATCATCGATCCCTATGTCGATTTCCTGCTCGTCGGCGACAGCCTCGGCATGGTGATGCATGGCTATGAGACCACGGTGCCAGTGCCGCTCGAGCTGATGATCATGCATGCACAGGCCGTGGTGCGCGGCTCGTCGCGCGCGTTGGTCGTGGTCGACATGCCGTTCGGCTCCTATGAGGAGAGCCCCGCGATCGCCTTCCGCAACGCGGCGCGGGTGCTGAAGGAGACGGGCTGTGGCGCGATCAAGCTCGAAGGCGGCGTGCAGATGGCCGACACCATCCGCTATCTCACCGAGCGCGGCATCCCGGTGATGAGCCACATTGGTATGACGCCGCAGGCCATCAACACGATCGGCAGTTTCAAGCCGCGCGGCCGTTATCGCTCGGAATGGGCGGCTTATGAGGCCGATGCCAAGGCGATCGCCGACGCCGGCGCCTTTGCCGTGGTAATCGAAGCACTCGCCGAGCTTCTCGCCGCGCGCATCACGAAGGAGATTCCGATTCCCACGATCGGGATCGGCGCTAGCGCCGAATGCGACGGGCAGATCCTCGTGCTCGAGGACATGCTGGGCCTTTCGCCGCGCGTGCCGAAATTCGTGAAGGAGTACGCCCAAATCGGGGCTGGTATCGAGGCCGCAGTCAAGGCCTTCGCCATCGAGGTGCGCACACGCGCCTTCCCCACCGCCGACTACACCTACCCGATGTGTGAGGAGGTCGGCGAAGTCACGAAAAAGACCAAAATGACAGGCAGTTAGCCGCTAACCACGTGTTTCGTCAGCCACCTTGGCGGGTGAGACCAAGCGGCTCTTTACCTTGCGCGAGCAAGAGGCCTTCACTATACGGCGGCCAGGGAGGAGCGACCCGAAGCTCCTTAAGGACCGTCAGTACGATTTACTTCAGAAGAGTCCGCTTCCGATGAGCGACCGTGGCGATTCCTTTTTGCGCGAGGTGGACGAGGCCGTCCGCCAAGAACACTACAAGAAGCTGTGGGACGAGTACGGCATCTATGCGCTCGGCTTTGCCGTGCTCGTCATCGCCGGCGTCGCGGCCTATAAGGGCTGGACCTACTGGCAGGAGCGGCAAGCGCAAACGGCGGGCGCTTCGTTCAGCCAGGCTTTGGATGTGCTCGACGGCCCCGACCCCGCCAAGGCAAAGGACATCCTTACCTCGCTGTCGGACAAGGGGCCACATGGCTACCGGGTGCTGGCGCGCTTTCAGCTCGCTGCCGCGGCCGAAAAAGCGGGCGATACCGACAAGGCCGTCGCCGAGTATGACGCGCTCGCCAAAGATTCGAGCGTGGACGAGATTTTGCGCGACCATTCCACGCTCCAGGCCGCTACGCTCAGATTAGACAAGGCGGACTATTCGGAGATGGAGCAGCGGCTCAAAACTCTTGCCGAGGGAAACAGCGCCTGGAGATTTTCCGCGCGCGAGCTGCTCGGTCTTTCGGCTTATCGACTGAATAATATGGGCGAGGCCGAGAAGCAGTTCAGCGCCTTGGTTGGCGATCAGGGGACTCCCCCGAATTTGCGGGAACGCGCCAATATGATGCTCGCGCTCATCGTGGGGACCCCGCAGTCGCTGAGCACGACGGCGAAATAGCGCTCGCGTAACGAGGGTGGCTCGAAAGTGGGCCGGGGTGGAAAACGGGGAATTGGCGGAAGCCTTCTCGGCGCTGGCGTGATCGCGGCCACCGCCTTGAGTGTGGCGGCCTGTAGCGGCCTGCCCTCCGGTCTTTCCGACATCCGCAATCCGTTCAGGAAGGAAAAGGAGAGGCTGCCGGGCGAGCGCATTGCTGTCATCACCGATCCGAGCGTGGCGGCCATCCAACCAAAAGCGGCAGCGAAACCAGTCCAGCTCCCGTCGCCCCAGACGAACGCCGCATGGACCGAGCCGGGCGGCACGGCGTCCAACAATCTCGGCCACCTCGCTCTCCCGGACCAAGTGCAGAAGGTGTGGTCGGCC
>JBKOWI010000148.1:0-26752 GCA_046724315.1 Pseudomonadota bacterium
CCGAATCCTTTGGCCTCGGTGACTGTGATGCCCTGAAGTCCAATCTCTTGCAGAGCCTCTTTAACTTCATCAAGCTTGAACGGCTTGATGATCGCCTCGATCTTTTTCATCGATTTGCTGCACCTCCCCTGGACGCAAAGCTGCGCTTAGCCGCGCGCTTCCGTCCGTTGTCTCGACGAACCGTGGGCCAGCCAAAGCACGCCCTATGCCAATCTTCTGGGCGCGAGTTTTACCCGTTGATTCAACACACTACGGTGGTGTCGTCGATATTGGTCGCGGCAAGCAAACAGCGGCTGCCCAACAGTTAGGCTATATGCATAAGAAATGAGCACGTTGGCAATCCTACTTCTCAGAGTTCTCTGTTCGCCAACACCTTTGCTCTACAAGAAGCCAGCCGCCGCTAACAGCGAGACGCCATGTTTGAGCTGCTGACTGCCGAAGAGATGGCATGCGCTGATCGCCTCACCATCGAAGGCGGTGTGCCGGGTGCCACTCTCATGGAGAATGCGGGGCGCGCCGTCGCGGACGAGGTCTCCCGCCGCTTTGCAGATGCCGGACCAGTCGCGGTGCTCTGCGGCCCCGGGAACAACGGAGGCGACGGCTTCGTAGCAGCGCGTCACCTCAAGGAACGCGGTTATACAGTGCGGCTCGGATTCGACGGCGATCCAGCCCGCCTGCCTGCCGATGCCGCAGCTATGGCTAAGCGTTGGGGCGAGGCGCGGCAGAAGCTCTGTCCGCATCTCCTCGCAGGCAGCGATGTGGTCGTGGATGGGCTGTTCGGCGCTGGCCTTGCGCGCCCGATCGAAGGTGCCTTCGCCAAGCTAATCGATCGGGTGAACGCATCCGGTCTTCCGGTCGTGGCTATCGATGTGCCGAGCGGCATCGATGGCACCACGGGAGAGGTGAGGGGCACTGCGATCAAGGCGATTGCGACTGTCACTTTCTTTCGGCGCAAGCCAGGTCATCTGCTCCTGCCGGGGCGGCTCCATTGCGGCGAGGTGAAGCTCGCTCAAATCGGCATTCCCGACAGTGTGCTCGCAACAATCTCGCCCAAGACCTTTGCCAACGAGCCGTCACTCTGGCTTGCCGAATTTCCCTGGCCCAAGCCCGAGGGTCACAAATATGCGCGTGGCCATGTGGTTGTCGTGTCGGGACCTGTATACAGCACCGGGGCGGCAAGACTGGGCGCGCGCGGTGCATTGCGGGTCGGCGCCGGCCTCGTCACCGTCGCGTCGCCGCGGGACGCAATCAAGGTCAATGCGGGGCAGCTAACGGCCATCATGGTGCGCGAGGCTGACGATGCGCGGGCGTTGGCAAGTCTGCTCGCCGATGAGCGCAAGAATGCTGTCTTGATCGGACCCGGCATAGGGGTAGGTGAGCGCACAAAAGAGCTTGTGCGCTCAGCACTCGCCTCTAAAGCCGCGGTGGTGCTTGATGCCGACGCAATCACCTCGTTTGCTGACGACGCCAAACAGCTCTTCGCCGTGATAAAGTCGCGCGAGACGCCGGTGATGATGACCCCTCATGACGGCGAGTTCGCGCGGCTGTTCGGCGACATTCAGGCCACTTCCAAGCTCGAACGGGCGCGTGCAGCCGCCGCGCGTTCTGGCGCCACTATTCTTCTCAAAGGCTCAGACACGGTAGTCGCCGCGCCTGACGGACTTGCGTCCATCAACGCCACCACGAGCCCATGGCTTGCCACCGCCGGCAGTGGAGACGTGCTGGGCGGCATGGTCGCGGGTCTGCTCGCGCAGAGAATGAATGGATTTCATGCAGCTAGCGCTGCCACATGGCTGCACGGGGCCGCAGCACGCGACTTCGGTCCCGGGCTGATCGCCGAGGATATTCCCGAGATGTTGCCCTCTGTCCTGAGCGACCTCGTAAACCTTGCCTCTATCAAGAAAACCTAGGAAATAGGCCGTCCAACCGGGCGTCGTGACCCTTTGTTGACACACTCCGACCTTATGGGAGACACGAAGGGGAAGAATTCCGGGCAAGGGATTTATTCGCAGTCGATGCAACCGTCGTGGATCAGGCTTTTCAGCCTCGTTCTTCTCCTCGCTGTGCTGGTTCCGGGGCCGGCCCGCACAGAGGAAGACAAGACTCTCCTGCGTGCGCGGGAGGGCGCGGCGGCGCTGATGCGCGGGCAGTACGATAAGGCAATCGCCTCTTATGACGAGGCGCTCACCGCGCCCGAGATTGCCGACGACATCGAGGCGAGCATCTACAGCGATCGCGGCGTCGCCAAATGGCGGATGAAGCAGACCAAAGAAGCGATCGACGACTTCAACAAGTCGATCCAGCTCTCGCCCGACAACGCCACGGTCTACAACAACCGCGGAAACGCGCTGATGGATTTGGGTCACCCCGACGAGGCGGTGAAGGATTTCGACCGCGCCATCGCGCTCTCGCCGAACTACGGCGCCGCCCATAACAATCGCGGCAATGCCCACGCTGCACTTGGCCAATACGAGCCGGCTTTCCAGGACTATCGCAAGGCGGTTGAGCTCATGCCGCAAAGCGCCGTGCCGTTCAACGGACGTGGCAAGGCTCATGAGGAGCTCAAGCGCTATCATGCCGCAGTGCGTGACTTGACGCGCGCCATCACGCTCAACCCGAAATACGCGGCGGCCTATCACAATCGCGCCGACGCCTATCTCGTCATCGGCATGTACAAAGAGGCCGCCGACGATGCCACTCAAGCCATCAATCTTCTGCCCCCGGACACGCCTGATCCGGATCTCCTTCTCCTCCGTGCCCGCGCCTATTCGGGCGACAAGAAATACAATCAGGCAGTCGATGATCTGAACAAGCTGATCGAGCTCAAGCCCGATCTCATCGAGGCTTATGTCGAGCGCGGCATGGTGTTCACCCAGGTCCGCCGCTTCGATGATGCCATCGGCGATCTCACGCGCGCCATCGAGATCGACCCGAAGAACGTGAAGGCGTACGCCATGCGGGCCGAGGCGCGGCTTCAGGCCGAGGCCAATGACGATGCGTTGAGCGACGTCAACCAGGCGCTCGAGATCGCCAACAACGATCCGCTGTCCTTGCGCATTAGGGGACAAATCTACGAGGCGCTGGCCCGGTCTGACGAGGCCATTGCCGACTATCGCAACGCTCTGGCGCAAGACCCGTTTCAGACAGAAAGCCGCGATGCGCTCCAACGCCTGGGCCAAGAGGTGCCCCCCGAGGAGGGACAACCGCTAGGGCCGCCAGTGTCAGGCTGGGTGATCAAGGAGCCGCAGCCGGACCGCTACATCGCAAGCAACGAGAAGTACCCCGCGCTCAGAGTCGAGCTCGAGATGTTCGGTTCCGGCATACCGAAGATCACCGAATGGAAGCTGATGAAGGACGCGCTCTCCGGCATCGGGCTTCTGCAATATTACGCGGGCGATTTCGGCGAAGGACAGAACACGGGCCTCGAATATGTCGCCATCGTCGACGTCCGCGCTAACAAGGTTCTCTCCGTCGAACCGCATAGCTGGGGCTCGGCAGCCGCCCAGTGGAACTGGCAGGCCGTCTCCGTGGTCGTGACCGATCCTGACGGCAACGCCAACGAGGTTCAGCTGCGCAAGGTGCGGCGACAGGCTCCGGTTGACCGCGGCGATTTCTGGGACTTTGGCGGGCGCGCTGCCGACAGCGGCGCGAGTCCAGAGGGTGGTCCCGCGGGTCGCCGTGCAGCACGCCGGGGTGGCGGTGGCGGCGGCGGCGCTGGCGGCGGGATGTTCGACTGGCTGTTCCACCGTTGATTTTTTAGCTGCCGGGTTTCTCCCATGACCTTGTTCCTTGCGAGCGTGCGCGATGCCGCAGAGGCCGAGATGGCCCTCGCGTGCGGCGCCGATATCATCGACTTGAAGGACCCGAGCCAAGGCGCGCTCGGAGCGGTCTCCCTCGATGCCATCGCCAATACGGTTAGATGTGTGGCTCGGCGCGCGCCGGTCAGCGCCACGGTGGGTGATCTTCCTTTGGACAAAGCGACTACCGGCAACGCCGTACGTCGCACGGCCGCTACCGGCCTCGACTACGTTAAGCTCGGTCTATTCCCCGACGCAAAAGCAGAAGCCTCCACAAGCCTCCTTGCGCCCGAAGCTTCCCGAGTCCGACTGATCCTGGTGATTTTCGCCGATGCCCTGCCGGGTTTCGATGCGGTTGAGACAGCGGCAAAGCTCGGCGCCACAGGAGTGATGCTCGATACTATGGGCAAGGCTGCCGGCTCTTTGCTCGAACACCTCCCCCTCGAGGTGCTCGCCGCGTTCGTAGCCGCCGCCAAAGCCGAACGGCTGACCGTCGGTCTTGCCGGCTCGCTCAAGGCAAAGCATGTGCCGACACTCCTCACCCTTCGGCCTGATCTCCTCGGCTTTCGCGGCGCGCTTTGCCACGGCGGGTCGCGGGAAGCTGCCTTCGATCCCGTCGCCGGTGCCGCGATCAGGGCACTCATTCCATCGCGGCCATCGCCGCTGCAAACCGCGGATTCACCCACTCTCGCCCCACAAGCGTTATGCTAGGACTGCGCGGCGCATTCTCGCGCGATGACGGAGCGCCCAAGATGGCGGAACAGCGACTACGGCGGTCCGCACCAAAGAGTGTAGCCCATGAAGCCAACGTCTCGGACCGGGTGTTCATGCACGATCTCGTGCTCGACGTCGAGATCGGTGTCTACACGCACGAGAAGGGCGTGACGCAGCGCGTGCGCTTCTCGGTCGATGTCGATCTCATCCCCACCGACGCGCTCAATGACGACATCCGCCAGGCGTTCGATTACGACACCATCATCAAAGGCATTAAGGCGATCATCGCGCGCGGCCACATCAATTTGGTCGAGACCTTGGCAGATGAGATCGCCACGCTCTGCCTCGCCCATCCTCGCGCGCAATCGGCGAGGGTCATGATCGAGAAGCTCGACAAGGAGCCTGGCGCCGTCGGCGTCGAGATCGTGCGCGCCAAGGCGGGAGCCTGATCGTGGCAAGCCAGCGGCTTCGCGCCGGGGCTCGCCCCATGCGTGTCACCGAGGAGGCGCGGACTATCGTGGTCAAGCTCGGCGGCAGCGTCGTGCGCTCGCCCGAGCTTCCTGCCTGGCTTGATGCGGTCACCGCATTGTCGCAGCCGGTCATTGTCGTTCCCGGGGGAGGGGCGTTGGCCGACGAGGTTCGCGCCTGCCAGACCAGTCTCGGCTTCGGCGACGCTGCGGCTCATCGCATGGCGCTGCTCGCAATGGACCAGCTCGCTTGGGCCATCGCCGGCTTGCGGCCGGGCTTCGCCGTGGGCGCCACCGAGGCCGATCTCAGGGCCGCATGCGCTCGCGGCACCGTTGCCGTCTGGGCGCCTTACACGCTGGTGGCTGGGCGGACCGACCTCGAGGAGTCCTGGCGGCTGACCTCCGACAGTCTCGCGCTTTGGCTTGCGGCGCGTATCGGCGCGGCCCGCTGCTATTTGATCAAGTCCATCCTGAGGCAGAGCGCGCGGCTTAGCGCCGAGCAGCTCGCGCGTGACGGCGTCGTCGATCACGCCTTTCCGGCCATGCTGAAAGACGCCGGCGTTTCGACATTCCTGCTCGGCCGCGGCGACCAGCAGGCTTTCATCGCTGCGCTCGCGGGAGTCGAGGGTTGCGGCGCCACGATCGATTAGTTTCTTCATAAACAATGACTCGTCATGCCCGGCCTTGGGCCGGGCATCCACGATTTAACGGCCGTGCGGCAGGCTTAATCGTGGATGGCCGGGACAAGCCCGGCCATGACACGTTAGAAGGACTGCGGATTTGAAGCGTGCGGGCCGACATGGCTGAAAGCATCCTGTTCCTAACCGGCCACCTAGCTCGGGCGAGGCTCGAGGCCGTGCTCGCAGGCATGGATGGGGCCTTCGACTGGAAGGTGCTGGATATCGGAGTGAAGGTCGCGGCGCTGATGACCGAGGAGATCATCATGCGACGGCTGCCGAACCCAGTCGAGGCGGACCAGGTCATGCTGCCGGGCCGCTGCCGAGCCGATCTCGAGCGCCTAAGTTCGCGCTTCGGCGTCCCGTTCCTGCGCGGACCGGATGAGCTCAAGGACATCCCAACTTATTTCGGCCGCGCCCGTAAAGCGTCCGACATGACCAAATACGACATCCAGATCTTCGCCGAGATCGTCGATGCCTCTGCGCTATCCGTCGATAGCATCTTGAAGCGCGCGTCAGATTACATCCAGAAGGGCGCCAATGTGATCGACCTCGGCGGCCTTCCCGACACGCCGTTCCCTTATCTCGAAGAGGGGATCCGCACCCTCAAACAGCAAGGTTATAAGACGAGCGTCGACTCGGCCAACCCGGAAGAGCTCTTGCGCGGTGGCAAGGCTGGCGCCGACTATCTTCTCAGCCTCAACGAAGACACGCTCCATATCGCCGATGAGGTCGCTTCTATTCCCGTGCTTATTCCCAAGGAGCATGGTGACATGGCCTCGCTCTATCGCGCCATGGATGCGCTCGACAAAAAGAGCCGCAAATATCTGGTCGATCCCGTGCTCGATCCCATCAATTTCGGTTTCATGGAATCGCTCGAGCGCTACGCACAAGTCCGGCGCGAGCGGCCCGATGCCGAGATGCTGATGGGGACCGGAAATCTCACCGAGCTCACCGACGCCGATACCACCGGCATCACCGCAGTCCTGCTTGGCATCGCGTCCGAGCTTCACATCAGGAATGTGCTCGTCGTGCAGGTGAGCCCGCATACGCGCCGCACCGTCGAGGAGCACGATCTTGCCCGGCGCATCATGTTTGCCTCGCGCGCAGAGCACGAGTTGCCCAAGGACTATGCTGACGGGCTGCTCTGCCTGCACGCGCGTCGGCCTTTTCCGCAAAGCTCCGATGAGATCGCCGAGTCTGCACGCGAGGTGCGCGACAAGAACTTCCGCATCGAGATCGCCGAGGATGGCATCCACATCTATAACCGCGACGGACATCACATCGCCCAAGACGCTTTCGATCTCTATCCCAAGCTCGGAGTCGACCAGGACGGCGCGCACGCCTTCTATCTCGGTGCCGAGCTTGCCCGCGCCGAGATTGCCTGGCGTCTTGCCAAGCGCTACGCCCAGGACGAGCCGCTCGATTGGGGCGTAGCAGCCGACGCCCCCGCCGACGACAAGACGGGGCTGAAAGAAGCCGGCCACACGCTGATTGCCAAGCGGAAACGCGAAGCCTCCTGAGGCATGTTTGAGGCGCGATGCCATGCCCATGATCCGCGAAACCATCGTCACCACCTTGAGCGAGGAGGGCAGGGTGCATATCTCACCGCTCGGCCTTATCGCCGAGGGCGACGGCTGGATTATCGCGCCGTTTCGACCATCGACAACGCTCGACAATCTCCGCGCCACGCCCTACGCGGTCGCGAATTTCACCGACGATGTCCTGATCTTTGCGAGTTGCCTCGTGGGGCGCAAGGAGTGGCCGACGCGCCCGTCCACACATGTCCCCGGCGCAGTGCTTGAGGGGACGCTGTCCCATGCGGAGCTTCAGGTCGATCATGTGCAAGAGGACGAGCAACGCCCGCGCTTTCACTGCCGGGTGGTGCACGAGGCAAGCCACGCGCCATTCAAGGGCTTCAACCGGGCGCAAGCCGCCGTGATCGAGGCGGCGATCCTGGCAAGCCGGCTGCACATGCTGCCGCGCGAAAAGATCGAGCGCGAGCTCGGCTATCTCCAGATCGCGGTGGAAAAGACGGCAGGGCCGCGGGAGCACGAGGCGTGGCGTCTGCTGGTTGAGAAGATCGAGGACCATTACAAACACGCTCCTCCGCCCGAGACGCACTAAGCCGATGCAGCTTCAGGCGATCGACTGGGTTGTGGTGGCGGTCTATGGCCTCGCCAGCCTTTTGATCGGCATCGTATTCACCAAGCGCGCCGGCCGTAGTCTGGAGCAATATTTCCTCTCCGGGCGCAAACTGCCGTGGTGGTTGCTCGGCACCTCGATGGTGGCCACCACCTTCTCGACCGATACCCCGAACCTCGTCACCGACATGGTGCGGAACGGCGGGGTGAGTCTGAATTGGCTGTGGTGGGCCTTTCTCATCACCGGCATGCTCACCGTGTTCTTTTACGCCAAGCTCTGGAGGCGGTCCGGCGCTCTGACCGATATCAATTTCTACGAGTTGCGGTATTCGGGTCGCCCTGCGGCCTTCCTGCGCGGCTTCCGCGCCATCTATCTCGGCGTCTTCTTCAACATCATGATCATGGCCACGGTCACGCTCGCCGCCATCAAGATCGCGGGCGTCTTGCTAGGCCTCGACCCTTACGTGACGGTGGTGCTCGTGGCGCTGATCACCATGGTCTACTCGACCACGGCGGGCCTGTGGGGCGTGGTGGTGACCGACTTCTTCCAGTTTGCTCTAGCGATGATCGGCTCATTCGCCGCCGCCTATTACGCGGTCTCGCAGCCGAGCGTCGGGGGCTTGAGCGGCTTGATGTCCAATCCCCTGGTGCAAGAAAAGCTGCCGCTGCTCCCGGACTTTTACGATTCCACCGCCCTGTTTGCCGTGCTGATCGTGCCGCTCGCCATACAGTGGTGGAGCACCTGGTATCCAGGCTCCGAGCCAGGTGGTGGCGGCTATATCGCGCAGCGCATGCTCGCTGCTCCCGACGAGAAGCAAGCCATGGCCGCAACGCTCTGGTTCAACATCGCCCACTACGCGCTGAGACCATGGCCCTGGATCCTGGTCGCGCTTGCCTCGCTGATCGTGTACCCGGAGCTGTCAGATATCCGCGCGCGCTTTCCGCATCTCGACCCGGGAATCATCCGGCACGACCTGGCGTATCCGGCCATGCTGGTGTTCGTGCCGCACGGAATGCTCGGCCTGATCGTTGCCTCGCTCGCGGCGGCCTACATGTCCACCATCAGCACGCATCTGAATTGGGGCGCGTCCTATGTGGTCGACGATGTCTACCGCCGCTTCGTGCGGCCAAACGCACCAGAGCAGCATTATGTGAATGTCGGCCGCGGCGTCACCGTTGCCCTTATGTTCCTTGCCTGCCTCGTCGCGCTTTGGCTCAGAAATGCGATGCAGGCATTCCAGATCCTGCTCCAGATCGGGGCCGGCACCGGCCTCATCTTCCTGTTGCGCTGGTACTGGTGGCGCATCAATGCGTGGGGCGAGATCGCCGCCATGGTGATCTCGTTCCTGGTCGCGGTCTATTTCCATTTCGGCCATGCGCGGCTCGGCTTTGCGCCGCTTCATCCCATGCTCGCCCTCGTGATTGGCGTCATGATCACCACGTTAGGATGGCTGGCCATGACGCTGCTCACGCCGCCCACCGACACTTCCGTGCTGCAGTCCTTCTATAACAAGATCCGCCCGGCGCCCGCGGGCTGGCGTGGTGCGGTGGATACCAGCGGCGGAGAAAGCAGCGGCAACATCGCCGCCTCGTTCCTCGCTTGGTTTCTGGGCTGCCTTTTCGTTTACGCGACATTGTTTGCGACCGGCTATCTGCTCTATGGCCGTCCCGCGATTGGCATTTCCTGCGCCGCAGTCGCCGTGGTTGCGGCTTTTGGCCTCTGGCGAACTATACCCAAAGTTGGCTTTTGGACGGCTTGAGCCTCCTCTATAGACCATTCAGCAAAACACGACTTCCGGGAGAGCGATGAACCAAGTCAGGGAGGTTACCGGGACTGCCTTTATTGTGGCCGAGTTTCGCGCCCGCGAGAACGAGCAAGCCAATCCGCTCTATCGCGATCCGGTCGTCCATATTTTCCTCGACGAGAGTACGAAGAAGGCTGCCGCGGCAATCCGCGCTGACTTCCCAGCCGGAGAGAAAATGCCCCGGCTTAGGACCCGCTATTATGACGACAGGCTCGACGCGCAACTCGCCGACGGCTGCCGCCAGGTGGTGATCCTGGGCTCAGGCCTCGATACGCGGGCGGTGCGCAAGCAGACCGACGGTGTTGCCTTTTTCGAGATCGACGACGCCAGAACCATTGAGTTCAAGAAAGCACGGCTTGCGGCGAATGGCTTCAATGCGCGGGTCACCTTCATTCCGGGCAACTATGTCGCCTCGGGCGTGCTCCCGCTGCTTCAGAGCAACGGGTTTGATCCTGACTTGCCCAGCTTTTTCATCTGGGAAGGCAATACGATGTACCTGACGCGCGGCGCGGCAATGAAAGTGCTGGACGATCTTAGGAAGAGCGTACGCGCATTCAGCATTTCGTTCGACTACATGGACGAGGCCGTCGTCGCGTGCACCACCGGCGATCCCGAGACCACGGGCTTCGTCGAGCGCTTCGCCGCGATGGGCGCGCCGTGGCACTATGGCATCGACGATCTTCAGGCCGTCGCACGCGAAGCTCGCATGCAGGTCGCCGACTGCATGACCGTTGCGGACCTTTATCGCACCTATTGGCCGACCGAGCCTATGGACTCGATCATCTACGAGCACTACTCGCTCTGCATGCTCACCCCTCGCTGAAGAGAAGCGCCCGCGCAAGCTTCGACTAGCGCGGTCCGATGTAAGGCGTGTTGTAGCGAGCGTCGACGCAAGCAGTGCCGTTCCAGTAGCGGAACTCGCCGCAACTCACAGGACGCACGGGCACGACCGCGATCACCGGTGGGCTTCCCGGAACCACGACGGGAGCGGTGGGGACGGCAGGAGTTGGTACCACCACGACATTCGTTCCGGTGCAGTCGTTATACCGACAGTAGCGGCGCCAATAGCCGACGGGCTCAATGAGTGACGCCCCGGACGCGCCGGCTGCGACTTGAGGCGATGGCGCCGCGACCGCGCTTGAGGACACGAGAATGCCGCAGCCGATGAACGCCATAATAGCAAGGAGGATGGGACGCATTTGACGCTCCGTGGTTCGCTTCTTCTTAGAGCCTCTAAGGGCGATGGAAGCGTGGCCTAGAAAGCATCAAGAAAGTGTTTCCGCAAGCAGTGCCACGGCAACGGCCGGAGCCGATCGTGCAGCCATTTCACGGGCTTCCTGAGCGGAATTAAACATGTCACCAAAATCCCGGTAGGCACGCCCGAGCCTTTGGGCAATGCTGCTTGCCATGAAGCGCCCGCAGCCCGCGCCAATCACTGGCGCCTCGTGCCCTAGCCCTTCGCCCAAGATGAGCGCACTCGCCGCTGCTTCGATCTCGGCAAGCTGAAGCTCAGCGAGATAGCGCGCAATCGCGATCCAATCGGGAAGCTCGGCGTCACCCAAGTCGCGGCCAAGCATGCGTGCGAGACGCGCCGCGCTCTCCTCGGCGCTTTTCCCGCGGAGATCCGGAGTCGGATAAGGATCGGCATCGCGGGGCAGCTCACCCGCTAGCCGCCACACGTCGGCCATGGTGGCGAAACGTTCGGCCGCGATCCTCTGCGCGCGTCCTTTGAATGGAACTTCGCGTGCCATCGCCATCACTGGCGTGCGGACCACGCCGGCATAGATCAGCTCGCCCTCGGCAAGCCGCTCGGCGTCGGTGTAGCCTCGCGCTGCCGGCAATCCCGCTTTGAGCGGAATGATGTCTGTCGTGGTGGTGCCGGCATCGACGAAGAGTCCGTCGCGGCACTTCGTTGCGGCGAACGCGGCGCTGGCATGCCAATTTGCCGACGCCACATCGAGATAGCGCTCGGTCGCCTGCTCAGAATTGAGGAAGCCTGCCCTGCTTCCATAGAATCGCGTGCCTTCGCCGGTCGCCTTGCGCATCATCGCGACCAGATAGGCAACGCCTTCGCCGCGATCGGCAAACACATCGGAGAGCTCGCCGGTCATGGTCACGGCATGGCGGGCGCCGCTCGGGCAAAGCTTGAGCGCTTCGCCGAGAGCCTCATCGAACTTGCCGCGATCTTGCCTGATGAGGCAGGGGATCTGCGCCACCTGTACGACGCGTCCGTCTTCGACGCGCACAAGCTTGAGGTTGGCGCCGCCCAAATCCCACCCGATGATCGAGGTCATTTTGTTCCTCACTGCCATCGGGGAGTGCTCTACCAAAGTTTGGATGTTAGAAGCTAATTCCTGTGGATGTCCGGCCTTGGGCCGGGCATCCACGATTTGGAAGCCTACCGCGCGAAATCGTGGATAGCCGGACAAGCCCGGCCATGACGGCTAAGTAGCGATGGAGAGTGATGACCAACTTCACCGTGATCCCGGCGCTCGACCTCAAAGGCGGCATGGTGGTGCATGCCGTCGGCGGCGACCGCGCCGCCTATAGCCCGATCGCGAGCCCATTCGGCGCGGCCGATGACCCGGCCGCAATCGCCCGCGGGCTTCTCGCAACGACAGGTTCGCCGGACCTTTACATCGCCGACCTCGATGCTATCGCTGGCATCGGCAATCATTTCGAGCTGGTGCGAGGCCTCTCTTATGCGTTGCCGGGGGCGACGCTGTGGATCGACGCGGGATTCTCCGACGTTGCCGATTGTGCCTTCTGGCTGCCGCTTGGCGCCACGCTCGTGATCGGTAGCGAAAGCCTGCTCGCCGTCGACGATTGGCGCAATATTCACGGGGCGTTCGGCGAGAGCGTCGTCCTGTCGCTCGATTACGGCACTGACGGCAGCCGCGGGCCCGAACCTCTGTTCAGCGATCCTGCGCTCTGGCCGCTAAGGCTCATCGCCATGGATCTCACCCGCGTCGGCACCGATACGGGTCCCAATGTCGAGCGGCTCAAGACCCTTATCGGCGAGGCAAGCGGCCGCGCAGTGTATGCCGCGGGCGGCGTGCGCAATGCACGTGACCTCGAGGCAATCGCCGCGCTCAACGCGCAGGGCGCGGTGATCGCGACCGCGCTCCACTCGCAGGCCATCACACAAAAAGAGATCGCCGCCCTCGAGCGAAAGCGGCGATCCCAATCCTAAAGGCGCCGACGCGCCCGTTCGTCAGAAACCCAATTTTTGGAGCCACCGCCGAATCGGGCCCGGACCAGCCTGTTTGCCGGGTTGCCCCCGACCTGGGGGTTCTCCCTTTCAACCGGCCGCGAACGGGTGGTGGACCTTGTCCTTCTCCGCAGTGACGGTCGAGGCCTTCGGCTCGCCCTTCACGGCGCGAGCGATGGCTTCCTTCGTGGCGCGATAGTTGAAGTCCTGGATCTTCTTGTCGTCCTTGGCTTCCCAATGGATGAACACGCCGACGGTGATGAACAGGTCATCGGCCTCGTTCGCAGGGATAACGCCTTCGGCGACTGAATCGGCGACCGCCTTGGCCACGCCGTATTGCGCCGGGCCGAACATCTGCACCGCCTGGCGGGCGTCCTTGATGGTCACCTTGTTGTAAAGGATCGTCGGGGGCTTGCACAAAAGGTTCGGCGCTACCACCGCAAGCAGGGTGGTGAAGCCATCTTTGTTGTTGGTCAGCGCATTGGTGAACGCCTGCTCTACGGCGCCCCCGCGCGGACCAAGCAGCAGATCGACGTGAGCAACTTCGTTGCCGTCGCCGACTAGCGATTCGCCTACACAAGTACCACTGATCTTGGGCATGAAACCCCCTCCCTAATGGGCTATTACGACAGAACAAACTGGCGGGCGCGGGCGGCGGTGCCGCCGACGGCAAGCCGGCGAACGTTGCTTAGCTAAAACGTCTCCGTCCGGCAACTCCTGGTTAGAGCTCCGCGGGGGAGAAGATAAGCCGGGGCCGGAAGGATCGGCAAGTCGATTGTTCGCCGCGCAGGGCCGATTATCAACGCTTCTTGGGCTCCTCCAGAGCTGCGGCAAATAGCGTCGCGACAGTGAGATCGGCGGAGGTTCCGGGATTCAATCCGCGCTCCTTCAAGGCGGCGTCGAACGCCATCAGCGGCGCGGTCATGGCCTCTGGCGCGTGGGACTGGATCAACCCGGATTCGATCGGCCGCGCTTCTTCGCTCACGCGGGCCGCTGTTCTCTCACCGTATTTCCGCTCGATCAGCGTATCGGGCACGTGGGCGAGGAAACCGAGATAGACGCGCGCCGCAGCCCAGGAAGGGTCCGGCCAGCGTTCGCGCGCATTCGCCAGCCATTTCAGGCCAAGGTCGAAGATGTCGGCGAAGTCGTGGGTGTAGTTCCAGGCGATGCGATCGCGCGTCTCGGCCGCACGCATGGCCTCGAGCAAGCTCACGTTGGGCTCAGACGCGACGTCATGTTCCGGCGCATTGCCAAGCCCACCCGGGCGGGTGTCGCGAATGGCCTGGTAGGCCTCGCGCGCGTCGTCGACGCTCAGCTTTTGCAATATGTCGGCGAGACGCGACTTGAGATGGTTGCGCCCTCTCGTCAGGCCCGCCTGGGCTAGCGGCGCTGCGAGCAGGATGATGCCAAGGTTGGTGTTGTGGCCGACGGCGCCTCGCGTCGCCTCGACCGCAAGTCTGATGCGAGCTCCGACGGAAAGTGTGGCTTGGCCGATGACGGGCGCCGCCGCTTCCGCGCTTTTCTCGAAATCTGCGACGGACATGCCATGGCCGTCGCCGTGCCGGTGCACATTGCCCGGCTTCAGCGCATCGAGCTCGGTAAGGCAGGCCTCACGGAAGCTTTGCGCGATGATGTCTGACTTGGCTTTGGTCAAGCGCCCTTTTGACCCTCGCGGCGCGTAGGCGCAAGGGCTGCATCGAGAAAAGCATCGACCAGGTAGTCGGCTATGCGGACATGGCTCACATGTTGCAATCCGTTCCAAGCCGGCATGGAATTGACCTCCAGCACAAGAAAACGCCCGTCGCATGCCTGGATGATGTCGACTCCGGCATAGTTTGCGCCGACGCAGGCTGCAGCACGAGTGGCAAGATCGATCAGCTCCTGGCTTGCGATCGCGGCCTTTGCTCGCGCCCCTTGCTTGATATTGGTGATCCAACTCGATCCGTGCCTGATCATCGAGGCGATCACGCGGCCTTGGCAGACAAAAAGCCGCCAATCCTGATGATGCTCCTGGGCCGGCGGCACGAATTCCTGCAGGTAGTAGACGCCGTTGACCTCCTCCGGCTGAGCGAGATCTGCAAGCGAGGAGATGAGCCGCAAGCCCTTGCCTTGCGCCCCGAACAGCGGCTTCTGCACGAGTTTGTGCCCCTGACCGATAAGGACCGTAGCAAACGCCTCGGCCTCGGCGCGGCTCGCCTTGGCGAAGGTCCGCGGCGCAGGCAGTCCCGCTCGCTCGAGCAGAAACGTCGTGGTGGATTTGTCGACGCAGCGCTCGATGGCGCGCGCATCGTTCCACACCACGACACCAAGCTCGCGCAGCGCGTGCAGCACGCCGAGATAGAGCGTGACCTCTTCGAAACTTCCTCCGGGCACGAAGCGAACGAACGCCCCTTCGGGCAACCTGTCACCGAGGCCCGGGATGGCAAGCCCAGTCGCCGTCTCGGAAGAGAAGCCGCAGGCGTTGACCGGAGCGAGCAGTGGCGTGATACCTCGCCGCTTAAACGCCTTGGCGAGCGTTCGGCCATGCCAGTCTCGTCCATCGCCGAACATCACGATGGCGGCATCGCCCGGGGCTGTTTCGTGCATGTGCTTAGGAGAACGAGCGTGACAGGATAGCGGTGTCGATGTGGCCGCCGATGAAGCTCTCGCCGGACTTGAGCGAGGTCACCGTCACCATGGCAGGGCTGAACAGCATGCGATCGATCGCATAGAAATCGCCCTTAACGCTGGCGAAGATATCGGCGAACGGCTTGCCGTAGTCCTTCGACTTGAGACTCGGCAGGTTCTCGGCAAGCGCCTTGGCCTCCTTGGCGCTGCCCGAGACGAAGAGCTGTGCGCGACCGCCATAGATGATGGCGTCATTGGTGCGACCCATCGCGGCGATGAAGTTCGGCGCCGGCGGCGGCAACGGCGCCGTGGCGATGCCGTCGACGATATGGTTCAACGGAAAGTGCAGCTCGTGCGACTTGTGCAGCGCGACCTCTAGGCAGCGCGCGGCGATCTGCACGGTGCCGGCGAGACTCGATGTCGGCGCATAGATGAAGGTGAGGCGGTCAGGCTTGACACCGCAGGCCTTGGCGACCTGCTGAACGAGTGCGGACGGAGGAGGGTTGTCCGCTTCCAGCACGAGCGTGCCGCTGCTCGCCTGGTCGCGATAGCCGAGCTCCTCGAACAGCTTCTCGGAGGAGCCCATAGCCCGCGCAGGGCCAGAGCCCAGCACGTGATATTTCTTGCCATTGTCCTCGCCCGACAAACTCCAGCCAGCATATTGCGAGCCGAGACAAGCAAGCACTGGCTGGCTGGTATGCACGGTCACCATGAACGGCCACGCGCTATCGGTGTTGGTCGTCTCGAGCGCGACTGCACCGAGCCCGCCGAGGCAAATCTCAGCGATGCGGCGGCCCGCTTCGAGGCCGCCGACGGCGCGCACGCCGCAATCGATGCGGCATTCGCCGAGCGTCCCGCGCGTTACCTCGACCCGCAAGGCATCGGCGTCATCGATGAGGGCTTTGACGAGCGGCTCAACTTTGGCGTTGACGCTCGGCCACTCCGTTCGGCGCGCTTCGACGATCTCTTCTCTCTTGTTCACCTTCTTCCCCCCTGCTCACAGTCCGGAAACCAGAAAGGACTTTCCCAACTCGCTGCTCGACCAAACGCTTGGCGTGCCCCTGGGTCCTCGCGCGGGCCCACACAGTGCATATCGGACGGTTTTTGTCGATCCATTCCGATGGTTTGGGACGGTCGGTGACCCAATCGGGCCACGTCATGCGAGGCGGGACGGCAATGCCGTTCTTCGCATAAACGATGGCGGAGGCCTTCGCATCTGAAAATTTGAGGCGCTGGCGAGGAAGTTTGCCGTCCATGAGCGCATCAAGATGGAGCTGAATCAGCGGCGATCTGCCACTGTCGAAGATGTCGATCGTGGCGCCCGGGCGAGGATTGATCTCGAGCAGGAGGGCGTCTTCGCCGTTCACCAGAAAATCGGCAGAGCCCAGGCCCTTCAGCTTGAACTCTCTGGCGAGGCTCTTCACCGCGGATGTCATCGCACGAGCGAGCGGCGCGGGCAGCGAAGCAGGACGCACTGAGCCGCCATACCGCCATGGGCTTCGCGTGGCCGGCGCCGTCCATTGCTCGCTGAAGCCGAGCACGCGTGCGTGGTGTCCATTGGCGACGAAGAGCGCGGAGACCGGCCGGCCCTCAACCCGCTCCTGGTAATAGACCTTGCGGCTGCGGCTGTTGAGCCGGCTCGGGACGATGTGGCTTCCGCCCGCGCCGCCGATCCGCTTGGTGAGCCAGCCCGCCTCATGCGGCGGAGGCTCGACGGTAGTAGATGGATGCTTGATGCCGAGCCGATTGAGCACGGCGAAAAAACTCTCGGGCGCCTTGATGTGTGCGACCGTGCCGGCATCGTTGCCGAGCACGGGCCAGTACTTTGCGATCAGCGTCAATAGCTCAGGTCGGTCCTCGAAACCCGAGCCATAGACGAGTCCGAGGACGGGAGACGGAGCGGCGTCGGCAACCGAGAAAAGCGTGGGCGAAAGACTCCGCCATGTCATGCCGCGGCCGATGTCGCCAGGAAGCTTGTAGCAGGCATGCGCCAACTTCTGCGTGTCTGCATCGGCGAAAAAGTCGGCCACCAGCGGTGTGAGCCCGGCCCGCCGCGCAGATGCCGCGAGCTGACGTCCCGAGATCGCCGCGATCAGCAGCGAGCGCGGCTCAGGACGCGAGCTTCTGGGCAAGGGTGTAGGCTTCCCGGAAATCGAGATAGATCGGCTTCTCGGTCTCGATCATCTCTTTGAACAGGCCTGCCTCTGTCTTGTACTTGATATTGCCCACCGCGAGCGCGCCGATGCCAACTGCGTTGACGCCGGGAATCGGCGTTGCATTGTCGTTCACGCCGACGCCCTCCACGCCAGACGGCGGCACGGCGTTGACGTCGGTGACGACGCGCAAATGCTTCGCCTGCTTCATCTGGTCGAGCGTGATCAACCTTTTGCCGGCGGGGCCAGCGGCGAAAATGATATCGGCACCGCGCACCAGCTCTTCTTTTTGCTCCTCCGTCGAGCCGTCAGCGTAGCCAATGTTGACCGAGAAGCGTGCGTTAGCCTCCTCGGCGAGCTTGCGCACACGGTCAGGTCCGTCATAGCCGATCAGCGTCGCATGCGCGCCGTCGATGGCGGCGATGACGCCCGAGGCGAAGCCGACGACGCCGGTGCCGCCGAAAATGGCAATGCGCTTGCCCGTGAGCTCAGTCGAGAACTTCTCTTTCAGCGCCGCTTTGACGCAGGCGACCATGGCCGCCGCCGTGGTGAAGGATCCGGCCGGATCGGCGAATACCGAGATCTCGAACGGCGGCACCATGGCGGCCTTAGCCCGCTTCATCATGTCGAGTGCCTCGATCGCGCGCTTGCCTCCGATGAACATGCCGGTGCGCTTCACGCCCTCGGGCCCACGCGAGAAGATCGCGTCCTGCACGAGCCCCGTCACGTCGTCGAGCGTCACCGAGGTGTAAGGAATTGCAGTGTCGAAACCAGCGTCGAGCGCCATGTTCACATCGAACGGGCTCATGTGCTTTAGGGGGGTAATCATATGTAGAATGCGCTGCGTCCCCATAATTCTATCGTCTCCCTGCTAAGGCGCCTCGCTTTAGCACAATCAGGCCGAGGTCAAAGTGCCTCGATTGCCGCCGCTTACTGAATTTTTGTTCAATCTGTCTCGATTCTCGCGCCATCGTTGTTGCCCCGCGCGAGAGTGAAAGTGAGCCCCGGCTCTCGATAGAGCGCCTGCGCTTCTTCAAGAAGTGCCTTGCCCTCGAGTTCGGAGGCTACGAAAGCGAAGCCGGTGGGTCCCCACGAGCTCTGCCCGAGGCCTGTAAGGCCTTTCCCACGCAGCCAATCGAGCACCACGCCGACACGCGGGCTGATATACGCCCCGCCTCCTTGCGCCGGCGCGTAATAACTGCCCATGCAGGATTGCAGATGGCAAATTTCATTGCAGAAGATCTTGAAGTCGGCCGCGGCAAGAGCGGGAAGCGCTGTCTCAGTGATCCTATGACGAAGTGCCTCGCTCTCGCTGTCAGGGAAGTCCGGCAGCGCCTCGAAAGCCGCGCGCTCGTTCGCTCCGGCAAGGCCGCTATAGTTTGCATCGAGGATCAGCAGCACGCGCCAGCCGGTCGGGAAGGGAACGCGTGCGATAAGTTCAGGCAGTCTGCCCGAGCGAGGCCCCGCATCGAGAACGGCGCCGCCAGCCTCGAAGGTGGCGATGCCGATGCCTGAGCGAGCGCCGCGTTCGAGCCGCGCCGCAATCTCCTTTGGCGAAAGCTTGACGTCTTCGAACACCGCAAACGCCGATCCCACGGCGAGCGCAAGCTGCGTGCCTGAGCCGAGCCCGGCATGCGGCGGGATGGCCTCTCCAACCTGAAGCGCATAAGCCTGCCCCACGCTACAACTCTCGGCGATCCGCCGCAGATAACGTTCGGCGCGGTCGCATTCAGCGCCGCTGACCTTGAAAGCGGGCGCGCGTTCAAGCGTGAGCTTTGTGCGCGGGCGGTCGATGGAAAGCCCGAACGAGCCGAAAGGACGCTTGCCGCGGCCGCTTGGATCGAGAAACCCGAAATGCAGCCGAGCAGTTGTAGTGACGGTCGCTTGCCGCACCCGACCAGGCTCTCGCTGATCTGCGCCTCTTGATTGAGCAGAAAAGCGCTCCATTGATCGGCCCAAAGCCTCTCGATATGCTCTCGTTTGACGGGAAGTGCCTCACTTTTTCAAAAGTCGCTAGCGATGGCAACGTCCGAGCGTACCTATAGCGATAGCGAGGTCGAGGAGCGGCTCAAGAAGGAGCTGCCCCATTGGTACCTCGAAGACGGCTGGATCAGGCGCCGTTATCGCACCAATAGTTGGAAGGGCACGCTGATGGTGATCAATGCCGTCGGCCATCTAGCGGAGGCGGCCTGGCACCATCCCGACATCACCGCCTCCTATGCCTGGGTCGAGGTGCGGCTCAAGAACCATGCCGCCAAAGGCATCACCGACAAGGACTTCTCGCTCGCCAAGAAGATCGAGGACGTGGTGCATTGGCAGCCGGGCAAAGAAGAGAGCGCGCTCGAAGGAACTCCCGCCGACGACATGCGCTTCGCCTACATTAAATACGACAAACCCAAGGCCTGAGTGCCAAGTCCATTGGCTCTGCGGCGGTGCATTCCGAACCGCCTGCTTATTCGTGCGCTTGCGCGGCGTGAGCCTCCTGTTTAATGGTGCGCCGCTGTGGCGCCGAGACAAGGGAGGAACGATGCGCGAGCTTCCGCCCTTGCGCTCAGCGTTCCCGCCCATTTCGCCTGTCATCCAGACCGCCCCTGACTGTGTGCCATGTCTGAACTGAAGCTCAAAGGCGTCACCGTCGTCGACACCTTCGCCGAGGCCTTCCCCATGGTCGGCACGCGGATCATCATCACCGCGCCTACGCCTGAATGGGCATTGATCGCCGCACGCACCATGACGGGCTTCGCCACCTCGGTAATCGCTGCAGGGGCTGAGGCTGGCATCGAGCGCACACTGTCGCCTGACGAGACGCTTGATGGCCGTCCTGGCGTGGCGGTGCTGATCTTCACCATGGACACCAACAAGCTTCAGGTCCAGCTCCGCAATCGGGTCGGCCAATGCGTGCTGACCAGCCCCGGTTCGGCCTGCTTTGCCGGTCTCGAAGGCGAGAAGAAGCTCAAGCTAGGCGCCTCGCTGCGATTTTTCGGTGATGGCTGGCAGATGTCGAAAAAGATCGGCGGCCGGCGCTTCTGGCGTATCCCGGTGATGGATGGCGAGTTCGTGTGCGAGGCCACTACGGGCCTCACCAAGAAGGCGGTCGGCGGCGGCAACCTGCTCGTGCTCGGCAAATCTCACGCGGCCGTACTTTCCGCCTGCGAGCGCGCGGTGCGCGCCATCGACGAAGTGCCTGAGGTGATCACCCCGTTCCCGGGCGGCATCGTGCGCTCCGGCTCGAAGGTCGGCTCGAAATATAAGGGTCAAATCGCCTCTACCAACGATGCCTATTGCCCGACCTTGAAGGCCGCAGTGAAGACCGCCCTGCCACTCGAGGTGGAGGCGGTCTTGGAGATCGTGATCGACGGCCTCACGAAAGAGTCCATTGCCAAGGCGATGCGTGCCGGCATCCATGCCATCACCGACGGCGGCGCCGAGCAGGGCATCACCCACATCACCGCCGGCAACTATGGCGGCAATCTCGGGCCGCATCATTTCCACCTCAAGGAGATCATCGCATGAGCGCGCTCACCTTCGAGCTCAAAGACACGCCCGACCAGCGGCTAGACCTCTCGCCGCTCACGCCGGCCAAGCTCAAGGACTTGAAAGCTAACGAAATCGAATCGCTCACCATCGGCACGACGCGAAGAAAGCTCGCCGTTGGCGATGCCTTTAAGATCAAAGGCAATGACGCGGGCTCGCTCAGATTCGTGGGCACGGATGGACGTTGCGACAAGATTGGAGCGGGTCTGGCCGAAGCCGAGATCGTGGTGGACGGCGACGCCGGCGCCTATCTCGGCGACGCCATGAAGGGCGGGAAGATCGTGGTGAAAGGCAGCGCTGGTGTGCTGGCCGGTGCGAGCATGTCCGGCGGCAGCATCGTGATCGACGGCAACGCGGGCGAGCGGGCAGCCGGCATCGCGGTCGGAGAAACGCTCGGCATGAGGGGCGGTCAACTCACAATCAAGGGTAATGCCGGCCCGCTGCTCGGCGAGCGCATGCGCCGCGGCTTCGTCATCGTCGGCGGCAATGCCGGAGACTATGCCGGCGGCCGCATGGTCGCGGGCGCCATTTTGTTCAAGCGTGGGGTTGGCCGTTATGCCGGCTACGGGATGCGCCGCGGCAGCCTCATTTTCGTCGAGGAGCCGAAAGAGGTGTTGCCGACCTTCGGCGACTGCGGCGTCATGGAATTCGACTATCTGCGCATCCTGGAGCGTTGGCTGCGCTCAACGGGCGAGCATATCGGGCTCGGCGATCGCGCGCGGCGGCTCATGGGCGACATGGCTGCGCTCGGCAAGGGCGAGATGCTGATCGTCGGCTGACGGACCTCGATGTTCAGGCGCCCGGTGCCCATATGGGGCTATGCTGCTGTTGCAAGCGGTTAAGAGCGTGATCGGCAAGAAGAGATGACCGCTTCTCCCTACGTTCTCCTTGACGACAGTCTGACGCCCGGCGGCAGGAGCCTCCTCTATACCGAGCCACAGGAGATCATCTCGGCGAGCGCGCCTGATGAAGTGAACGTCGCGCTCGATGCGGTTTCGGCAGGGCTTGCCCGCGGGCTTCACGCCGCGGGCTTCTTCTCCTACGAGCTCGGCTATTGCCTCGAACCAAAGCTGAGCGGGCTTTTGCCCGCGGACCGTAGCGTTCCGCTGTTCTGGATCGGGCTGTTTCGCGCGTCCCAGCCTCTCGATGACGCGCGCACCCGCGGCTGGCTCGAGGCGCATGGCGCCGCCGAGCGCGCCAAGATTTCCAACCTCAGGCTGTCTTGGTCGCGCGAGCAGTACCGCAACGCATTCAACAAGGTCGAGGACTACATCGCTGCCGGTGACGTCTATCAGATCAACCTCACGCTGAAATATCTGTTCGCCTTCGAAGGCGATCCGGTAGCGCTTTACGCTGCGCTCCGGCGCAAGCAGCGCGTGGCTTACGGCGCGCTCATCCATACCGGCGATCTAGATGTTCTGTCTCTTTCCCCCGAGCTGTTCTTCCGCCGCCAAGGCAAGCACATGTCGACCCGTCCCATGAAGGGCACCGCGCCGCGCGGCCGCACCCCGCGTGAGGATGCGCGCACCAAGACCTGGCTCGCCATGGACGAGAAGCAGCGCGCCGAGAATCTCATGATCGTCGACCTTTTGCGCAACGATCTCGGTCGGGTGGCGAGGATCGGCTCGGTCGAGGTAACCGACCTGTTCACGGTGGAGACCTACCGCTCCGTGCATCAGATGACGTCTGGCATCACTGCCGAGCTCAGATCCGATATGGGGCTCAAGGACATGCTGCGTGCGCTCTTTCCCTGCGGCTCGGTCACCGGCGCGCCGAAGGTCCGTGCCATGGAGATCATCCGCGAACTCGAGAGTGGACCGCGCGGGGTCTACACAGGGGCCATTGGCCATATCGCGCCATCAGGCGATGCCCAGTTCAACGTGGCGATCCGCACCGTCGTGCTGAGCGGGGAAAGCGGTGAGATGGGAATCGGCGGCGGCATCGTCTCCGATTCCAAGGAGGAATCTGAGTTCGAAGAGTGTCTACTGAAGGCGCAGTTCTTGACCAAGCCGGATGCGCCGTTCGAGCTGATCGAGACGCTGCGCTTCGAACGGGCCAGGGGTTTCCATCTGCTCGAGCGGCATCTCGCGCGGCTGCAATCCTCGGCCCACCATTTCGGCTACCCCTTCTCGCGTGAGAAGGTCATGGCGGCGCTCGATGCGGAGGCCGCACGCGTCACAAGCGCCGTCGCGTTAGTGCGGCTGCTTCTCGCCGAGGACGGTAGCATCGCTCTTACTTCGACTGCGATCGAATTGCCGACCAGGGATACGGTGTGGCGTTTCGTTATTTCAGACCAGCGCGTCGACGAGAAAGATGCCTTCTTCTACCACAAGACCACGCGGCGGCAGTTCTTCGACCGTGAGATGGAACGCCAAAAGGCGCTCACCGGCTGTGACGAGGTTGTGTTCCTCAACAAGAAGGGCGAGCTCACCGAAGGCACCCGCACCAATCTGTTCATCGAGATGGATGGGCGCCTGTTCACGCCGGCGCTCGCCAGCGGGCTTCTTCCCGGAACGCTGCGCGAGGAGTTGCTCGATCTACCGCGCGCCGCAGCAAGCGAGGCGGTGCTGACGCCACAGGACCTGCTGGACGCCGACCGCATCTATCTCGGGAATTCGGTGAGGGGGCTCGTCCGCGCCGAGCTGATGCAGCCTGCGCATGAGCGTGAAGCGCCTCGCGAGCCGACCCACGCCGCGGCCGGCAGGTAGCCGAACTTTCTTTGTCTCGGTTGAGCTAGGTTCCGCGGCGGTCGTCGCTGTTCGTGGACGGCGCAGGCGTGTTGTCAGGCTGCTCATCGGTACGAAGACGGTTGGCCGCCTTGCCGAACGATGCGCTCAATTCCGACCAGGCGCGCACGAGACCTTCGCCGACGTCTCTGGCACCCTGGCGCAGCGGCTCCGATCGCTCCCACATCTGGCGTGCCGCATCACGCGCCGCCTCTGCCGAGCGTACACGAGCCTCGTTGAAGGCCCCCTCGGTTTCGCGCGCCTGTTGCCAGGCTGCGCGGCGCGCGTCATCGAGCTGCTGCTCCGTCGCTTGCCTAAACCTTGCGGCCTGCACCTTCACCTCTTCAAAACGTGCCTCGAGCGCCGAAACGACGTGGCTGCCGAGCGTCGCGGTGTGCATTTGCAGCTCAGCAAGCTGGCGGCCCAGCGTGTCGAGATCCCGCTGGAAGTCCGACCACTCTTTGTCGGCCTGCGTTTTGCGTTGCGTCGACTGGCTTCCGGTTTCGGAGGGGTTCTCGTCTTGCATGGTCGCCTCTTTCTCGTGCTGCGGGGGCTAAATGGGGATTTCGGGATTCTCTTCGGGCCGCGAATGACGGCGCAGCCAGGTTTCAAGCTCGGCAAGAACGTCGCGCGCCGAATGCTCGATCTTGGCCCACGACGAGGCGGCAGCCTCTCTCCAAGCTTCACTCATGGCCGTCGCGTTTTTGCTAAATCTCTCAAGGCCCCCCTTCTGGCCACCCCATGCTTGACTGAGCTTGTCCAGCGCGGCGCCGACACGAGCCTTTGCCGCCTCGATGCTGTCCTTATGCTCGCGGGCTGCGCGCGCAGCCGCAATGATCGCCTCGTTCGCCTCGGTTCTAAGATAGGCGACGAAGCTGTCGACTTGGGATTGTAGTGAATTCTCGTGTGACTCAATGGGCTTGGCTAGAGCTCTTGGCGCGGGCGCGAACAACAGAGCGCCGAGCAGCCCGGCCAGGAGCGCCAGTCTCGCGGATTGCAAACGGCACTGCGCCATTTTCGGTTCGCGTCTTTCGAAACTCCCCAGGATGAATAGATTTGCTTTCGGCAGCGCCCGGTCAAGAGGCGCCGCTCCAGGGCAGAGAAATCCATCCGAAAGCAAGCAGAATGCCGGCGATCACGGCTAGCGCCAGCGAGATGATGAGCACCCAGAACATCGCCCGCGGCCCGGTACCTTGGCGCACTTCGGTGGTGGTTTTGGTCCGCATTAAACGTCCTTTCTGTCGAAGCTTTGTGAAATTGAGAACGTGCCAAGTCGCGGTGCCGTTCCGGCGAGCGAACTCCCGTTAAGGAAGGTTGAGGCCAGCTGTCGCTAGGAGAGAGTGCTGGTTGTCTCGCCATGGAGCGATTCGATGGCGAGGTGTACGGCGCGGAGCAACTCCGCGGCGCTGCGGTGGCTTCCTGAGGGCGGCATGCCTTCCTCGGTCGCTCGCAGCAGGGAATCGACGTCGGCCTCCCAGCGGACCAGGATCGCCTTTTTGTCATCGGGCGTGAGGCCTGGGGCGTCGATCACCTCCTGCGGCGTGCTGAACACCGATTGCGGGTCGAGCTTGGCTTTGTCGAGATCGATCACTGCGGGCGCCATTCTGTCATTTCTCCATTTGCGCGAAAAACGGCGCGCAAAGGCCAATTGTTCCTTCGCAAGGATCCAGAGCATCGGCAGTCAGCCGGCGCTCTAGGCAGTCTTGATGATGCCTAGCGTTTCGTTTGCTTGAACGGCCTCGAACTCCGAGAGCCCGAGCATGTCGGCGAGCCGGTTACGCGCGCGGTTGACGCGGCTTTTGATCGTGCCGACAGCGCAGCCGCAAATCTCGGCCGCCTCCTCGTAGGAAAATCCTGCGGCGCCGACCAGGATCAGCGCTTCGCGTTGGTCGTCGGGCAGGCGGACCAGAACGGCTCGGAAATCCTGCATGTCCATATGGCCATGCTGCTCGGGATGGGTGGCGAGCCGGCCGGCATAAGTTCCGTCGGCATCCTCGACCTCGCGTCTGCGCTTGCGGCGCTCTGAGAAATAGGTGTTGCGCAAAATGGTGAAGAGCCACGCCTTGAGGTTGGTCCCCTCCTTGAATGAATCGAGATGGTTCCACGCCTTGAACAGCGTTTCCTGCACGAGATCGTCCGCACGCTCCTTGTCGCCGCACAGCGACACCGCGAACGCTCGCAAGCTCCCCATTTCGGCCACGAGGGAGTCTCGTAGGCTGGCAGACACTTTGCGTGGCAACCTATTTATCTCCGCTTCGCTCGAGGTCTTTCAAGAGTCGCAGCAAATGTTCCGGTATGGGCTCGCGCGCGACCTCATCGAAAACCGCCCTAACGTGGCGGCCGATGTGAGCTTGCAGGCTGGGGGACAAGCCGTCCGACTCAGTCCCTGGTGCATCGCCCGAAAGGTGGGCACCGCCGGTCCTTGCTTGGTCCATTTTGTTGTCAGCGCCAGCCATTTTGCGGCGGCGGTCCTTCTTGTTCGAGTCACGGTCCACGATCCGTCCCCTATCACCCACCAATGAAGGCGGCCCTAAGATACCGGATTCTCTGGACCTCAGGGGGCCAAAAACGCTTAACCGGTCATATGGTTCCATCTCTATGGAACCGGCATCGCCCTTCGAACGTTACTACACGCTATGATATGGTTTAGGGGTTGTTATCTTCCAACCGGCTCGTGAGTGGTGGCCTCCAGCCGGCTCCAACTAAAGAAAGCTAAAATCGGATGCCGATGTCGAAAGAGATTGCGCCTCACCTGCCTTATCTCAGGCGCTTCGCTCGTGCGCTTGCGGGTACGCAAAATGCGGGGGACGCCTATGTAGCCGAAACTCTAGAAGTGCTGATCGAGGACCCGTCTTTATTGGACAACAGCCTCGAGCCGCGCGTGGCCCTCTACAAGACTTTCCTCGGCTTGTGGAAT
>JBKOWI010000002.1:0-5489 GCA_046724315.1 Pseudomonadota bacterium
TGACCACGTGGCACGAAGCGAACGCAAACTTATCGTCACCCTTACCAGCGGCATGGGATCGATTGCTGACAACACTTCAGGAGGCTCGATCGCCTATCGGAGCTCAAAAGCCGCGGTGAACATGGTAATGCGCAGTCTGGCCGATCGATCTTGGTCCACTCGGCATCACTTGCGTCGTCGTCAATCCCGGCTGGGTGTTGACTGACATGGGCGGGCCGCACGCCAGCTTAACCACGGCCGAAAGCGTGGCGATGCTGAGATGTTTGATTGAGAGGCTAGGGCCAGCGCAGTCCGGTAAGTTCTTGAATTACGACGGTAGGGAATACGCTTGGTGAAACCGATGTTCTTCTGCGGCCCGGTGCCGCCGAGATTACGTCGCAGGGCCTGTCGCTTTGTGGTCATCCTTCGCAGTTAAACGCTCCAGAGTGCCCCAGAAATTGACATTTTCTATGACGATACTCGGCCCTTGAGGGGAATCTCATTCACTTTGCGCCTGCAATCGTGTGGCGCCGACTTGGGCAATGGAGGGCCGGCCCGCTTAAAGGACTTAAGCTTCGATTGAATGAGGGAACAGAAATGATGCTGAGACGCGCGGGTCTTGGCCTCCTCGTCGGAGCGATCTTGATGGCTCCTTCGGACGCTTCCGCCGCGCCCGCCCTTGTGTTCGAGCCCTATAACGGCACCGTCCTGTACGCCGAGGATCCCGATGCTCAATGGTTCCCGGCATCGCTGACCAAGCTAATGACAGCCTACGTCACCTTCCAGGCGCTTAAAGCCGGCACCGTCACGCCCGACACCAAGGTCATCTGCTCGCAAACCGCGGCGCGGCAGGCGCCTTCGAAGCTCGGACTTCCGGTCGGCGGCTCCGTCACGCTCGACGTCGCCCTCAAGGTCCTGATCGTGAAGTCCGCCAACGACGTCGCCGTCATGATCGCCGAGGCGGTCGCCGGCAGTCAGGACGCGTTCATCGCGCGCATGAACGAGGCGGCGCAGCATCTCGGCATGACCCGCACGCATTTCACCAATGTCAACGGCCTCCCTGACGAGCGCCAGGTCACCACGGCTCGTGACCTGGCCAAGCTCGCCCGCGCTATTATCGTCGAGTTTCCTGAACACGCCGACCTCTTCTCGTCGATCCAAGTGCAAGTGGGTAAGAAGACCATGCGCACCCATAATAGCCTCCTAGTCAGCTTCCCCGGGGCCGACGGCATGAAGACCGGTTTCATTTGCGAATCGGGGTTTAACGTCGTGGCGAGCGCCACTCGTGACGGCCGCAAGCTCGTCGCGGTCGTTCTCGGCGAGCCGTCAGTCGCATCGCGCAACGACCGCGCCACCGACCTCCTCGAGAAGGGCTTCAGGCGCTATTTCTGGAAATCGCTGTTCGGCTCGAGGCTCGATGGCCTCGCCATTCAAGCCTCGCTGAGCGACGGCCCGATGCACCTGCGCGACAGCGTGTGTGGAGTAGCGAGAGCCAAGTCGACGGTTAGACGATCGGTCAAGTCCAAATTGCACGGACTCGACGCCCAGGATAGCGGCGCTCCGGCGAGCGTCGTTAACGCTAGCGAGGCGAATTGAGCGCGCCGACAGTTTAGCGGTTTTCGGCGGTCCGTTACGTTCCTAAGCAACGACAGACTACTAGGACGCGCACACATAAATAGCGATGTCTAATAGCGATGTCTCCTTTACCGCAAAAAGCGGACGTGAGGCGAGCCCGCTCAAAGAGTCCGCTTTGTGCCAGTAGCAGACATCTGGGGATAGGAGGGTCGCAGAGGCTCCCTGTGGCGAGCATCTATCCCTAGGTCTGTTTCTGCCCAAAGCGACTTACTCGCTTTAACGACCAATCAAGATTGAAATAAGCGCGAGGAGGCTGGACGCCATCGCCGCCAGTGCTGAAAACCAGGCGGCTTGACTTGCTCTTTTCGCGGCTACTTCCGTTGACCGTGAGCGTTTCCAGTTCTGCGCCAGGAGCCAGTTCTTGGCATGCTGGTGCCATTCACTGCTTGTCTGGCTCCAAATTCCGCTTGACGCCAGGTTGAGCATCACTTGCTGCTCACCTACTCGCTCACAATCCCTCCAAACTTTCTCTTGCCGCATTCGCAATGCCTACCACTTACATAGCGTCAAGCCGCGCGAGATGATGGGTCCAAGATCGATGTTCGGATTGTTGCCCTTTTTCCAAAGGGCTTGGATCGGAGCATAACGGTTGGCCGCCATTCCGTTGACAGCATAGTCATCGCCTCGCGCGGTTAAGATAATTGCGCCCTTCCCCTCACAGCGAAGTCGAGCTCGGGCCACGGCAAATGGCCAGCGTTTGCCATACTCATCTTGGGTGATCTCGACGCCTTGGCGCGGCGGATCTGGGAACAGAATCAGACCAGACACAAACCCGAATAGAAGGCCCCCGATGGAAACCAATGTGACTGGAATGGCGCGCCGCATCTCGCCTCCATTCTCGCCGAACTCCTTTGCAAAAGATTAAAGCGACGCCGCCCAAAAACGGCTCAAAAGGCTACGGGGAATCGAACCCCGGTCCCCTCACAGCAATTTTTACAGGAGGGCCGGAGTGCTTAGAGCCATCCATGGCACGCGACACACGGAAAGCCGACATCAAGGCGAGCCTACGAGGCATCGCGCGGGCTCTGAATAGCTCCATGGATAATGTCTCCGAAGAACTGCTGCCCGAGAAACTAGCCACGCTCTCGGAGCGCCTAACAAAAGCAAGCCGTCCAGATGACTCCACTTTGGAACCAAGGATTGGGAGAGTTCAAATGTCTCAGAGGTCTGCGAAGAGCGCTGCTGAACTGGGAAGCATGATTGTGGCCGAGTTGCGCGAGCATCCTGAGTGTGAAAGCGCTGCGGTTGTGATTATTGGGCCGACGGGTGCTGGGTGGGACGCTACCTTGGCCAGTACTGGCGCCACCCTAAACGTCGAGTGCCAAGAGAGGCTCGCGGCAATCACTAACAGGCTTCGCCAACAGTTCGATTTAGGCGAATAGATGCGCACTGGCGAGCACATACACAGGACTCGCCTATGCTGGACGGTTTAGGGGCGTGATCGGTGCATCAAAAACGCCTTCGACCTCTCCGACTGGCACGCGATCGACAATTTCGCGCTTATCGAGAACTCACAGGAAGAAACCCAAGCCCTCAACGGCCAATGGCGACTCGTTCTTTGGCCTCCAAGGCTAAACCCAGATCCACGCTTCTGGGCGGGATCGGCACATGTGTTCGGAGACTAGCCGGGCGATGTAGAAGGAAATGATAATTCCTGCGCCCACGCCTGTCGTAATCGAAACCGTCCTGGCTGGTATCATGGATGGGACGAGTGCATTCGCCCAATGAGTGAAGTCCAACGAAGCGCGTCGCGGCAGCCGGGGAGAAGGAGCCGCCGTTGTGGCCGAGATCCACAGCCTGCTAGCCCCAGAGTAAGCCGATCGTGGGCTTCCTATTGGAGCAGCGTTTGCCAGTTTGCAGGTACTCGTCCGGCTGGTCCGGGCGTGGGCTGATCTAGCGGATGCGAGTGAGGAGGGGGAAGCGTTGGACCGGCAAAGAATTCACCGGAACGGTAGTCGTAAAACCAGCGCTCACCGGGCTCGAAACTTGTGATAATCGGATGATGGGTAGCGGCATTGTGCTTCGACGCGTGTTGGTGGGGCGAAGTATCGCAACAGCCAACATGACCACATTGGGCGCATCTGCGAAGATGCAACCACCAACCCCCCATTGCTAAACATTCGACGCAACCAGTGCCGCTAGGTTTGGCTGACAAGTCGATGCCGGCTATCTCAGATTTCATCAACTATTCCCAAGTGCGCTCTTTGCGCTCTTTAATCTACTTCAATTCGTCCCAATGTCGCGGCAAAGTTGGACATATCGGTCAAAGCGGGATTGGCTACCGCGAGTACAGCTGTCTCTGTTAGGCGCCGGGAGTTACTCAAGAGAGTAACCGTTGGATGGTGTGATGGTCCTTCATGGCACACCCGCGGAACCACAACGAGTTCCAGCGCATCACACGATCGCTTATCGCCGAGTATTGGATCGGCGGAAGGCAACCAGCTCAACGCTCACTCAATTTTTCCCGATAACGTCACGATTGGCGGTAGACGGTACCCCCAGCCTCAACGAAGGCCGCCACGACGACTGACCCGAGCGCGCCGTGTCCCTCCTGTCACGATGACTCGCCGATCCGAATAATCCATTCACCGCTCCCACGATGATGCATGCGCCCAATGAACGCACACCAGGGGATCCTTTTGAGGCAAAAACTCACTAAGTAAGTCTCTTCTCTGCCGAGTTGCTTCGTGCATGAAAACGCAGACCGGGATGGTGTCTTATTCGAGTAACGAGGTGATGCAGTCGCGTCTGCCGCCCGGTCCGAAGGGCACAATCATCGGCGGAAATATTCGCCAACTCCGCGCCGGTCCTCTTGACTTTTTCCTTAGCACCGCTCGCGAGTACGGCCCTCTTGCGAGCTTCCGCATCGGACCAAAACGCGTCTTCTTGGCGAGCGGACCTGATCTCATTGATCAGGTGCTTGTGACCGATGCCAAGCATTACATCAAACACTTCGGAGCAAGAGCATTCAAACCTGTGCTTGGAAACGGGCTGGTTACAAGCGAGGGCGCGTTTTGGCTCCGACAGCGCAAGCTGATTCAGCCGGCATTTTCCAAGGAGCGCGTGCAGTCCTACTCGGCCGCAATGATCGAGCTGACCAATGAGATGCTCGATTCCTGGACCGAGGGGAAATCGGTTCAGATCGACCGCGAGTTTGAAGCCTTAACCAGCAAAATCGCACTTAAGACGTTGTTTGACCTCGATGACCCTGGCGATCGAGAACGGTTCAGCGACACTTTGAGGCTCGCGTTCGATCTAATGAATGAACGCCTTCGGCAGATGGTCAAAATCCCGCTTTGGGTGGCGACGCGGGCCAATCGGCGCCTGCAGCAAGCGGTGGCCGAGCTGAATCACACCGTGGAAGGCTTCCTCGCCGCGGGACGATCTCGCAACCATGCTGCCGACGACCTGCTTTCCCGGCTTCTGTTTGCCCAGGACGAAGATGGCACCCGCATGAGTGATAGACAGCTGCGAGATGAGGCCATGACGCTTTATCTCGCTGGGCATGAAACAACAGCCCTGACGCTGGCTTGGACTTGGTATCTGCTTTCACAACACCCTCATGTTGAAGACAAGCTGCTATCGGAATGGCAGCGCGTTCTCAGGGGTGCCACACCAACTACGCAGCACCTGCCGAAAATCACTTACACTTCTGCCGTCATCGCCGAGTCCATGCGCTTATTCCCACCTGTGTATGTGATTGGACGAGAGGCCACGACCGACCTGGAGCTTGGCGGCTACCGCGTCAAGCGCGGGTATACGGTTTTAATGAGCCAATGGGTGAATCACCGCGACCCCAAGTATTTTCCTGACCCGGAGGCATTTCGTCCCGAACGCTGGCAGCACGGGCTCGCAAAGCGCCTGCCAAAATTTGC
>JBKOWI010000153.1:0-7611 GCA_046724315.1 Pseudomonadota bacterium
TGCCCGGCGTCATCGACACTCAGGTGCATTTCCGCGAGCCGGGGCTGACCCACAAAGAGGATTTGGAGTCGGGCAGCCGCTCTGCGGTTCTAGGCGGCGTTGCCGCCGTGTTCGAGATGCCCAACACCAAGCCTGCCACGACGAATGCGCAAGCCCTGGCTGACAAGGTCGCCAGCGCCGCTGGCCGCATGTTCTGCGACTTCGCCTTCTTCGTCGGCGCCACGCGCGACAATGTCGATGAGCTGCCAGAGCTCGAGCTTCTGCCTGGCGCTGCCGGCATCAAGGTGTTCATGGGATCTTCTACCGGCGACCTTCTTGTCGACGACGAGGAAACACTGGCGCGTATTCTTGCCAAGATCAGGCGGCGTGCATCCTTTCATGCAGAGGACGAGGCCCGGCTCAAATCGCGGACCTCTCATCAACGCGAAGGTGATTCCTCGAGCCATAGCGATTGGCGCGACGCCGAAGCTGCACTCACAGCCACGGAGCGGCTCGTGCGGCTCGCCTCGGCGGCGGGAAAGCGCGTTCATGTGCTGCATGTCTCGACGAAGGAGGAAATGGCGCTGCTCGCGCGGCACAAGGACGTCGCAAGTGTCGAGGTTACGCCGCAGCACCTGACGCTTGAAGCGAACGCCGCCTACCAAGCCCTTGGCACTAAAGCGCAGATGAATCCTCCGCTCAGGAACGCCGCGCATCAGGAGGGTCTGTGGTGGGGTCTCACCCAAGGCGTCGTCGATGTGCTCGGCTCCGATCATGCGCCGCACACGTTGGAGGAAAAGGCTAAGAGCTACCCCGCGACGCCGTCGGGCATGCCAGGTGTACAGACGCTCGTGCCCATCATGCTCGATCACGTTAACGCTGGACAATTGAGTCTTGCCCGCTTCGTCGATCTTACGAGCGCAGGTCCGCAACGCATCTTTGGCATCGCCGGCAAAGGACGCATCGCGGTCGGCTACGATGCCGATTTGACGGTGGTCGATCTCAAGGCCGAACACGTCATCGAGAATGACTGGATCGGCAGCAAATGCGGCTGGACGCCGTTTGCCGGGCGCAAGGTGAGAGGTTGGCCAATTGGCACTTTTGTGCGCGGAAGGCGCGCTATGTGGGAAGGCGAGCTTGGCGAGGCGGGAGGGGACCCGGTCCGATTCAGCGAAGCCCTGCCGAAAGCTACTGCATGAAGTATTGCCAAACGCCGGTCGGCGAAATGCCGAGCCGGTAATAGCTGTACTTGCCAGCCTTCTTCATCTGAAGGGCGGCTTCAGGCGAGAGGATGCGGTAAAGCTCGACCTCCTGCGCCGGAGTGAGCTTGGCGAGGTCGGTCTCGGCGAAATAGGGCCACACGAAGATCTCTTCCTTGCCTTGCCCTTTGCGCACGAAACCCGAAGTTATCACGTTGAGCATGGCGGCGAGCACGTCGCGCCCTGTGCCGTCGGCCGATGCCTTCCTCCAGAAGGCAATCGGGTCATCGACATAGGCGGTCGTGACCATCGGCTTGAGTTCGTTCGACTCGAATACCGGCCGCATCTTCTCGATATCGCCAGACTGAGCGGCGTCCGCGATCTGCTGCAGCATGCGCTTCACAGGATTGGGCAGCGCATTGAAATCGTAGAGCACCTTGGACGTTTCGCTTGGGGGAGCAGCCGGCGTGGCAGCAGTCTCCGCGACATTGCCGCCGGAGGCAGGGATCGTGCTCCTCGCGGCTCCGGCGAAAGCCACTTCACGCCGGTTCGGCGCGTTGCTCATGGCGTAGACAAGGACCAAAGCGCCAGCTACCAATGCGCCGAGGGCAATCATGACGAGGCTTTTTCGATTCATGCATCACTCCATGAATGCTCAGTCAATCTCGCAGATCGGCGAACGAGCGCAAGCCCAGGCGGCCAGCGTGCTCGCGCGCAATGTCGTTCTCTCCGCTTTTTCCGCCATGAGCGAATAGGCGCGCCTTGCAGCTCGGCGCGCATATCGTGCTGTCCGGCATCCAGCTCGTGCTTGCCGGCGTTGCCATCGGCGTGCTGATGGCGGCACCAATTGGGCCGGTGAATGTCCTCGTCATTCAGAGGGCGGTTGCGCGCGGCTTCTGGGGCGGGCTTGCCGCTGGTATCGGCGCCGTGCTTGCCGACGGCCTGCTGGCGGCGATTGCCGCTTTCAGCATCAAGGCGATCTCAGACGTCATGGTCGCCAATGCCAACGCGATCCAACTCGTTGGAGGTTTGCTCCTGATGGTATTTGGCCTCGGCCTGTTGTTCAAATCGCCGCAGCTCACCATCCCGCTGGGACAAAAGTCGCACCTGTTGGAGCACACCGGTATTATCCCGCAGACATTTTTTCTCGCCATTACCAATCCAGGCGCCATTCTCGGCATGGCGGCGATGATCGGCGGGCTAGGCTCTCTGATCGGCGGCCTCAACACCTATCTCGAGGCGCTGCTGCTCGTGGTCTCGGTGATGGGAGGAAGTCTTTTGTGGTGGCTTGGCCTGTCTGAGCTGATCGCCACCATCAGGCACAGGCTCACCGAAAGCCGGTTGAAGCTTATCAATCGCATCGCCGGCGTGGTGCTGATGGGCTTCGGCCTCGTGCTCTTGCTTGACGGACTGCTGCGCTATTTCCAGTGAGGCCGCTATTGCGGCGTGCGCTTGAGCGTGAACTCGCCGTGATGGATGCGGCGCGAGAGCCCGGTCGTCATCTTGGCCACGGCATCCTCGCCATAGACGGCGATGAGGTCGGAAAGCGCGGCGAACAGCGCGGCATTGGCGAGCATCTCGGGCTCTATGCCGTCATGCAACGCCTCTTCCCACGCATCGAGGATATACCTCAGCGCGGCGTGCTTCTCGGCCGTATTTGCCGAGCTGCGCAAGTTTCGCTTTGCCGACTGCAAGTCTAACGGCCCCCTTTAGGCTATTGAGACTGTCACAATGACATGCCTCGGCCGGCCGGAAGGAGGACATAGTGAACTAAAGGTTAATCTCGCGCTGAAAGGGCTGCCTAGAACCCCTGGTCGGCGGGCTCCGGTCCGCCTTGCGGCGCTTCCGCCGGTTGGGGCGTGGCAGCCTCGGCCTTGTGGCGCTTGTGGTGTCGCCCATTAGTCTCGGTGGCTTGAGCTTCTGTGCCTTGGGCAGGTTGAGCTGCCGCGGCGCCATTTACATCGGCCGCCGGCCCGCCGTGGCTGTTATCGACCGCGCCTGCCGGAGCATTTGCTCCCGGTGTCGCGCCGCCTTGCTTGCCCGGTTCAAGAGGCGGGCCACCGCCCTCCTTGTTGCCTCCCGGCGAAGCCTCGGCCGGCTTCGTGTCGTTGGAACCCTTGCTCGCGAAGGTCGAGCCTCGCGCAAGCGAAGCGGCGATCGACGCTCCCTCAGTGCTGAACCGCGCCGTGGCAAGAGTGGCCGATTCCGTGCAGCTACGATAGGTGCGGCGATAACCGCGATAGCCGTCATTAAAGCTGCTCACGAGCTTCGCGCGGCGAACGGCCGTTGTCCCCTCGTTCTTCAGGATCTCCTTCATCTGATCGCGCCAGAGCTGGCCTTCCTGGGCCCCACATAGCTCACGGAGGTAATGGATCGCGCCAAGGATCTCGGCGAGCCGCATTAGCTTGCCGTCATAGGGGCGGTCATCGGGAGGAGGTGGCGCCGTGCTCTCACGCGGCACGATAGGGGGCAGGTCGTCGCCGGGCGGCTTGGGCCTTACCCGCGGTTTAGGCGCGGGTGTTGGGTTGAACCAGTTGAAGAATTGGGCCTCGGCAATGGGAGCAAAGGCCATGCTTGCCGCGGCAAGCCAAAGAATGCCGAGGCAAACCCTCAAAAAGCGCCTGGAAGGCCGTCCCATAGGCGCCTGGGTAGCGCCAATTCTTGTTGAAATCTAGCCGTCAGCGCAGGCGCGCCCGATGCGCCGCGACCCAAATCAGATCGGCCGTCCCGGGCGTCATGGGAAGCTCCTCGACATCGTCGAGATGCACCCATTCGGCAGCCTCGACGTCCCCACCAGCCTTGAGGCTCCCGCCTGTCGGATGCCCATAAAACACCGTAAGTCGGTAGGTGACGTCTCCGTCGCCTTCGCCGGGTACAATGTTGACGGTGTCGACCACGCCCTCGATCTCGACTTCGATGCCGGTCTCCTCTTTGAGCTCTCGGCGCACCGTGTCTCTTGCGGTCTCGTTTGCCTCGGTCTTTCCCCCTGGCAAGCTCCACAGTCCGGCATAGGGCGGGAGAGCTCGCCGCACGAGCAGCACGCAACGGTCCTTAAGGACGACGATGCTCGCGCCGTCGCGTAGCGCGGTCCGGTCTTCCTGTCGGGAGGAGCGCTCGGTCATGGAAGCGGGTGAAGCTTGGTCCAGCCCGCTTTGCCGAGTCAATCAGCGGATGCCGAAAAGGGCGCCGACGCCGCGGCGAGGCGATTCGCCGTTGACGATGGTATTCGCTTCGTCAATCAAGACTCGCAGGCGCCGCGCGGCATTGGCGCACGTCTTGTTCATCTCACCCGAGTTCTTATCTGGATCATTGAGCTCGGCTGAGATCTCGGTGAGGAGAGCAAGCGCCTCGCCGTGGAAGCGCGATACCGCCTCCTCGAACAACGGGCGGAAGCTGGTGGACGCCTTTCGGTAAGCTGCAATGGCAAGGGCCTTGTCGCGGAAGTCGGATTTCGAGAAATGCTCCTCGTAACTCATTGGACGCCAGGAAAGCAGATCGGTGGCGGAATCTTGCCGCCTAGAGGAAGCAGCTTCGAGCAAAGTGACGAGCTTGCGGAAGTGATTGAGATAGTCGCTTGCGATCAGCGTCGATTCGTTGATGTCGGTTCCCGGCACGTGGGAGCGGAAATGCCCGACCATGGCAGAGCGGAAGGTCGCCCCGATTTCGTCGCGGCTTGCCGCTTCGGAGATTTCGCTAGATCGTATGTCACGCTTCTCGAGAGCAAACATCGCCCCATCCTTGACCGCCAAAGACTGGAGTAGAGTGTTGGTCCACTATGGTTGCCAAAGCGTTACCAGTTAGCTTGCGATGTGCTCACGCTATAACCTGACTTCGCCGCCCGAGGCCGTGCGCGCCTATTTCGGCTATTCCGACACGCCGAATTTCCCCGCGCGCTACGTCCTGGTGAAAGCATCGTTTCGCAATGCCATGCGCTGGCGCCGTTGCCTGGTTCCGGCCGACGGCTTCTACGAATGGACGGGCGAGAAGGGCAAGCGGCGCCCGTTCCAGCTTCGTCCGCGTGAGCCGCATCTGATTGCCTTTGCCGGGATTTACGAGCGCTGGCGGAACGGGAAGGGCGACGAGATCGACACTGTGGCAATCCTGACCTGCGATTCAAACCGAACCGTATCGCCGTTGCATGACCGCATGCCGGTGGTGCTGCCGCCTGAGCATTTCGCAGCATGGCTCGACGTCAAAGGCACCGCGCCGGAAGAAGCTGCCGCGTTATTGCGGTCTGCTCCCGACGATCTGTTCGAGGCGATCGAGATGCACCCGAAGATAAATGACTCCAAGCGCGACGAGCCGGGAATCCTGGAGCCGCTTCAGCCTTCGCTGCTTTAAGAATCGGCTGTGACGAGGAGGATGGCCAGGCCGTCATGACCCTTGCTGCCCACCGTTTGGATTGCCGTGCCGCTCACCCGCGGGTCGGTCGAGGCGAGCTCGAAGAAGCGGCGCATTCCCAGGACATTCGGATCGTCGCTCGAGCCTTCAAGGATCGCGCCTTCGCGGATGACATTGTCCACGAGGATGAGGGAGCCGCGATGCGCATGCCGCACCGCCCATTGGAAATAATTCGGCGTGCTCGGCTTGTCGGCATCAATGAAGATGAGATCGAACGGAGCTTTCTCGTCAAGACTCGGTAAAGTATCGCTGGCGCGGCCAACGCGAATCTCGACGACGCTCGAAAGCCCGGCGCGGGCGATATTGGCGTACGCCACCTTGGCGTAGCTCGGATTTGACTCAAGCGTTACAAGGGCCCCGCCGGGAGGAAGAGCACGCGCGAGCCAAATCGTGCTGTAGCCGCCGAGCGTGCCGATTTCCAGGATCTTGTGCGCGCCGATTGCTTGGGCGAGCAGCATCAAGAGCTTGCCTTGATTGGGCGCGACATTGATCTGAGGCAGTCCTGCGGCTTCGCTGGTCGCGAGCGCAGCCTTAAGCGCCGGATCGTCCTCCACGAGCAACTCGGCGATGTATTCATCGACCGCGGCGAAATTCGTCTCGCTCATAGCAACTTCCCAGGATTCAAAATTCCGTTCGGGTCGAACGCCGATTTGATTTCGCGCATCAGCTCGAGCTCGAGGGCCTGCTTGGCGTGCGGCAGAAGATCGCGCTTCATGCGCCCGATGCCGTGCTCCGCGCTGATCGTGCCGCCGAGATCGAGCACGATTTCGTGCACGGCGGCATTAAGAGCCTCCCAATAGCTCAAGAAGATGGCGCGATCCATGGCCGGCGGCTGGCTCACGTTGTAATGAATGTTTCCGTCGCCGAGATGACCGAACGGCACGGGCCTCGCGCCGGGAATCATCAGCTCTACGAGCTGATTCGCGCGTGCGATCAGTTCCGGCACATGCGCCACCGGCACGGCAACGTCGTGCTTGATCGAGCCGCCTTCATGCTTTTGCACCTCGCTCATTAGCTCGCGCAGGCGCCACAGCTCTTGGGTTTGCGATAGTGACGAAGCAATGATTGCGCCGTCGATCTCACCGGCCTTCAATCCTTCCTCGAGCAACCTTTCGGCAAGCCGTGTCAACCCCTCGCCTTCGAACGGGCTCGATAGTTCGAACAGGAGGTACCAGTTGTAAGGGGTGGTGAACGGGTCGCGCACGCCGCTGCCATGCTTGAGCACGAACTCAACGCCGATGCGTGGCATGATCTCGAAGCCTGTCAGACAAGAGCCGGCGCGTTCCAGTACGCGGGCAAAGAACGCTGGCGCCATCTCAAGATCGCTCAAGCCAGCCATGGCCGTCACTTTCTCGGCAGGCTTGGGAAAGAGGCGCAGTACCGCAGCAGTGATTATGCCGAGCGTGCCCTCGGAACCGATGAACAGGTCCTTTAGATCATAGCCCGAATTGTCCTTCCGCAGCGATTTCAGCCCATCCCAGATGCGCCCATCCGCAAGTACAACTTCGATTCCGAGCGTGAGCTCGCGCGCGTTGCCATAAGCAAGCACCGAAGTGCCTCCCGCGTTGGTGGCGAGCGCGCCGCCGATCTGGCAACTTCCCTCCGACGCCAGGCTCAAGGGGAATAGACGGCCGGCGCTCGACGCCACCTGCTGCGCGTGGGCGAGCACGAGGCCTGCTTCGACAGTCATGGTGTTTGAGGCGAGGTCGATGTCGCGTACGCGGTTGAGCCGTTCGAGCGCGACGACGACTTCGTGACCGCTCTCGAACGGAATTTGCCCGCCGACGAGGCCGGTATTGCCGCCTTGCGGCACGATGGCGGTCCGTGTCGCGTTGGCGTGTGTGAGGATCGCCGCAACCTCCTCGGTCTCGCCGGGCTTGAGCACGAGCGCGGCCTTCCCACGATAACGGTCCCGCCATTCGACGAGATAGGGCGCCATCGCCTGCGCGTCGCGGATGGCATTGTCCTCGCCCACGATGCGCACGAAGGCGTCGAGAGTTGCCTCAGTAGGAGGCTTATGGGTCTGCTCGCG
>JBKOWI010000114.1:0-23745 GCA_046724315.1 Pseudomonadota bacterium
CCACTGACGGAGAGGCGAGCGGCGGCAATTCTACAGTCCGTCGTCTAAGCTCTCGCATACGGTAAGAGGAGGGGAGTGGTGGAGCCAGGCGGGATCGAACCGCCGACCTCGTGAATGCCATTCACGCGCTCTCCCAACTGAGCTATGGCCCCTTGTCAGAATCTAGGCATCTGAAGCCGAAGGTGGCTCGGCTTTCTGACACTTGAATTAGGCTTGCGATCTCCGAGGTTCAAGCAAAATGCGCGGGCCGAAGCCGCGCCAGAATCCTTGTGGTTTCCGGCTTCCGACTGTTGGCTTCAGACCGTCAGCCTTCCTCGCTTTTGTCGCCGCCAACGATCCCCGAGACGTCCGCCTCTCCTTCTTCCTCTTCTTCCAGAAAGGCGTTCTCATCGTCTCCTGCAGGAATCTCGGCAGCCTCATCGCCGATGTCGACGATCTCCTCGTCCTCCTCGATGGGAACGTCGCTCGTCCCCTCTTCGGCGTCTTCGAGACTGATTATCTCCGGCCCTTCGAGCACGGGCGCCTGGGCCTCCTGCTCTTCGACCTTCCTCGCCTCTGGCTGAGCGCGTTCACCGCGGCGCGTAGGCGGCGGCGTCACTTGATAGACGGATTGGCATACGGGACAAACGATCGGCGTACGATTCAAGTCGTAAAACCGCGCCCCACAGCTTGGGCAAACGCGCTTGGTTCCCCGTACGGGTTTCGACATTGACACTCCTCGATCTTGGTCTTGTCTTGGCTCCCCATTGCCACGCTCTCCTTGTGCTGTCAAAAGCTATCGAGCACCCATAAAATGAAAACTGGACCGTATGAAGCAGCCTTTGACAGCCGTTCCTTCCGCACGTCTTTCCGGGCGGACGAGCGTGCCGGGCGACAAGTCGATTTCGCATCGCGCGCTGATCCTCGGCGCGCTCGCCACCGGCGTCACCCGCATCACCGGGCTGCTTGAAGCGGCTGATGTGACGGCTACTACGAACGCGGTGGCGGCACTTGGCGCAGCGGTCACGAAATCGAACGAAGCGGTGGAAGTGAAAGGACGGGGGGTGGGAGGATTACGTGCACCCTCAGCTCCTCTCGACTTCGGCAATTCGGGAACAGGCACGAGGCTCATGCTCGGCGTTGTTGCCGGCCACGACATCGAGGCCGAGTTCACCGGCGATGCTTCCCTGCGCCGCCGGCCCATGGGGCGCGTGCTTGCCCCGCTGACCACGATGGGGCTGCAAACGGAAAGAGACCGCGCGACATTACCACTTCTCGTGCGCGGCACTCGAGACCTGCTTCCAATTGCTTACGACCTGCCGGTGCCATCGGCGCAGGTGAAATCGGCCATCCTCATTGCCGGCATGCACGCGCCCGGCCGCACCACCATCCGTGAGCCTTTGCCGACGCGCGACCATACAGAGCGCATGCTCGGCTATTTCGGCGCAGAGCTCCATGTGGAGGATCGCGATGACGGCGCGCGTACGGTGACGATTTGCGGCGACGCCGAGTTGCAGGGCGCGGGCATTACCGTGCCGGGCGACCCAAGCTCGGCTGCATTCCTCATTGCTGCGGCTCTGATCTGTCCGGCCTCCGAGATTGTGATCGAGGGCGTGCTGATGAATCCGACGCGCGCAGGCTTTATCGAGACTTTGCGCGAGATGGGCGCGGATATCGAGGAGCTCGATCATCGCCTCGAGGGCGGCGAGCCGGTGAGCGACATCAGAGTGCGGGCAGGAGCGCTCAAGGGTGTCATCGTTCCGGCCGAACGCGCGCCGTCGATGATCGACGAATATCCGGCGCTTGCGTGCCTTGCCGCCTACGCCGAGGGCGAGACCCGCATGGAAGGACTGTCCGAGCTCAAGGTGAAGGAGAGTGATCGCCTTGCGGCTACCGCTGCCGGGCTTGCCGCCTGCGGGGTCGAGGCGCGCATCGAGGGCGACGATCTCATTGTTGTGGGACAGCGAGAGGTCAAAGGCGGCAGTCTCGTCGCGACGCACTTGGATCATCGCATTGCCATGGCCTTTCTCACGCTTGGCCTTGCCGCGCGCGAGCCGGTTACGGTCGACGATGCGAGCATGATTGCGACCAGCTTCCCCGACTTTGCGAAGCTGATGACAAAGCTCGGCGCGGAGTTCCGATGAGCGGCTGCGCATGATCATCGCCATCGACGGACCGGCAGCCTCGGGGAAGGGTACGCTCGGCAAGCACATCGCCGCCCATTATGGGCTTGCTCATCTCGACACCGGCAAGCTCTACCGCGCCGTTGCGCGCGACACGCTGGCAAGGGGAGCAAGTCCATCGGATGCGGCAGCCGCCCTCTGTGCAGCGCAGCAGCTCGATCCCAAGACGCTGGATGATCCCACGCTGATCGACGGGCGTCTTGGCGAAGCGGCCTCGATCGTCGCAAGTCAGCCCGAAGTGCGGAAGGCGCTTCTTGATTACCAACGCGCCTTCGCGCGGCGAGAACCGGGCGCGGTGCTGGACGGCCGCGATATCGGCACAGTGATTTGCCCCGACGCCGATGTGAAGTTGTTTGTGACGGCGAGCGCAGAGGAGCGGGCGCGGCGACGTTTTTGCGAGTTGAAACGTGCCGGCATTTCCGTTTCCGAAGCCGAAGTGCTTGCCGACATCAAGCGCCGCGACGAGCGCGATAAAGGCCGCGCTGCAGCGCCGCTCAAACGCGCCGAAGACGCAGTCTTGCTCGACACCACGAATTTGGATATAGACGCCGCGTTCAAGGCAGCTATCGATCTGATCGATGCTGCGATGCGCCATGCCGGGCAGGCCGTTTGAGGCTCCTGCCCATTCTGCATTGGCGCGCCATTTTTTCGATGTTTTCCGCGAGCAAACGAGCGGAGGACGGCAGCCGGGAACGGGCGGCCGCCACCTTCTTCCGCGACCCTTGCTCGACACGGAGGACGAAACGCGGAGCCAGGAGTGAAGTTTATGATGGGACGGCGAGTAGGAGCCTAGATGACTGAACCGCAAGCAAGCGTGAGCCATCCGAGCCGCGACGAGTTCGCAGCTTTACTTGAGGAATCGCTCACGGGAACAGCCCTGCAAGAGGGCAGTGTCGTTAAGGGCACCATCGTCGGCATCGAGAAGGACGTCGCGGTCATCGACGTAGGCCTCAAGACCGAAGGCCGCATCCCGCTAAAAGAATTCGGCATGTCCGGCCGGGCGCCCGATCTTCACGTCGGCGACGAGGTCGACGTCTATCTCGAGCGCGTCGAGAATGCAGCCGGCGAGGCCGTGCTGTCGCGCGAGAAGGCTCGCCGTGAGGAGAGCTGGACCAGGCTCGAAGAGAAGTACAAGGCGGGCGAGCGCGTCGAAGGCGTGATCTTCAACCGCGTCAAGGGCGGCTTTACCGTCGATCTCGATGGCGCGGTTGCGTTCTTGCCCGGAAGCCAGGTCGACATTCGTCCGATCCGGGACGTTGGCCCGCTGATGAACGTGCCGCAGCCGTTCCAGATCCTGAAAATGGATCGCCGTCGCGGCAACATTGTCGTGTCGCGCCGCTCCGTTCTCGAGGAGACGCGCGCAGAGAAGCGGAGCGAGATCGTGGCCCGTCTCGAAGAGGGCCAGATCATCGACGGCGTGGTCAAGAACATCACGGACTACGGCGCCTTCATCGATCTCGGCGGCATCGACGGACTTCTGCATGTCACCGACATGGCATGGAGACGCGTCAATCATCCGTCCGAGATCGTGAACGTGGGCGATACGGTGAAGGTGCAGATCATCCGCATCAACCCCGAGACGCAGCGCATCAGTCTCGGCATCAAGCAGCTCGAGGCCGACCCCTGGGACGGCATCGCGGCCAAATACCCGGTGGGGTCGCGCTTCAAGGGCACGGTCACCAACATCACCGACTACGGTGCCTTCGTTGAGCTCGAACCGGGAGTGGAAGGCTTGATCCACGTCTCAGAGATGAGCTGGACCAAGAAGAACATCCATCCCGGCAAGATCATCTCGACGAGCCAGGAGGTCGAGGTGCAGGTGCTCGAAGTTGATCCCGACAAGCGCCGCATCTCGCTCGGGCTGAAGCAGACCCAGGAGAATCCCTGGGTCGCATTTACCGCGAACCATCCTCCGGGCTCGATCATCGAGGGCCAGATCCGCAACATCACCGAGTTTGGCCTGTTCATCGGACTCGATGGCGGCATCGACGGCATGGTGCATCTGTCGGATCTCGATTGGACCAAGCCCGGCGAAGAGGCCCTCAAGGACTACAAGAAGGGCGATACCGCCAAGGCTGTGGTGCTGGAGGCGGATTCCGAGAAAGAGCGCATCAGTCTCGGCATCAAGCAGCTGACGGCCGATCCGTTCGCCTCCGGCGCGCCTTCGGCCAAGCTCAAGAAGGGGATGCGGGTCACCTGCGAGGTGATCGCGGTCAAGGACAATGGGATCGAGGCCAAGCTGCTCGATCACGACCTGACCACCTTCATCAGGCGTTCAGACCTCTCGCGCGACCGCTCGGAGCAACGGCCTGACCGGTTTGGCGTCGGCGAGAAGTTCGATGCCGTCGTCACCCAGGTCGATGCCAAAGCGCGCAAGGTTGGCGTGTCGATCAAGGCGCTCGAGATCGCCGAGGAGAAGGAGGCGGTTGCCCAATATGGCTCGACCGATTCCGGCGCTTCGCTCGGAGACATTCTTGGCGCTGCACTCAACAAAGCCAAGGGCGAAGAAGGCGAAGAGCCTGCCAAGCCGAAGCGCAAGCGCGCCACGAAGGACGACGCCGAGCGCGACGCGTCTGCCGACGAATGAGCGCGCCGGCCGTCTGCCGGTGGGGCGAGTTCTGGACGACGACGTCCTAACAGCGAGGGTCAATGGTTCTCGACGCTGAAACCGTGGTCGAACGCCGCCGCCTAAAGCGGCGGCTGACTGTTTGGCGTATCCTCGCGATCGTGCTCGGGCTGCTTTTTGTCGGAGCGCTTCTGCTCGGCGATAAGAACTTCGCAAGCTCCGCTGGCATATTGCCGCATATCGCCCGCGTCACGGTGTCGGGCGTCATCACCAACGACCGAAAGATGAATGAGCTGATCGAGAAGATCGGCAAGTCCGACCAGGTCAAGGCGGTCATTCTCGACATCAATAGCCCCGGCGGCACCACGACAGGCGGCGAGGCGATGTACGTCTCGATCCGCCAGCTCGCGGACAAGAAGCCGGTGGTTGCCGTCTGCGGGACGCTCGCCACCTCCGCGGCCTATATCGTCGCTCTCGCGACCGACCACATCTTCGTCTATGGCAACACCATCACCGGCTCGGTCGGCGTGCTGTTCCAATGGGCCGACGTGACAGACCTCCTGCACACGCTCGGCATCAAGGTCGAGGAGGTGAAAAGCGGACCATTGAAGGCAGTTCCGAGCCCGTTTGAGCCGACCGACGAAAAGACTCGCGAAATGACCGCGGAGATGGTGCAGGACGCGAAACTCTGGTTCTTCGAGTTGGTGGAAAAGCGCCGTAACGTGGCACCCGACTCCATCCCCGGGCTCACCGACGGCCGCATTTACTCAGGCCGCCAGGCGGTTCAACTCAAGCTTGTGGATGAGATTGGCGACGAGCAGGCCGCGGTCGATTGGCTGACAAGGGAGCGCCAGGTTCCGAAGGGATTGAAGGTCGTGGAATGGAAGCCTGAAAGCGAAAGCTCGGGCCTGTTCGGCTGGCTGTTCCAGTCCTTGGCCGGCGCTTTTGGCTTGCCCGCGGAGAAAATCGCCAGCCTAGTGGGCCAAATCTCGTCTACCCTCAAGCTTGACGGTCTTGTTTCGGTTTGGCACCCTGCTAGCTAGGTGGGGGGCGAGGGGCTCGTGCCTTTGGGGCGCTGGCCTGGGTGGGGCGTACCATGATCAAGTCGGAGTTGATTCAGCGGGTGGCAACCGCCAATCCGCATCTCTTCCATCGCGATGTTGAACGGATCATCAACATCGTGCTCGATGAGATCACGGGCGCGCTCGCGCGCGGGGACCGGGTTGAGTTGCGCGGCTTTGGGGCTTTCACCGTGAAGCACCGGGCGGCGCGGCAAGGACGCAATCCGCGCACCGGCGATACGGTCTTCGTGGAGGACAAATACGTGCCCTTCTTCAAGACCGGCAAGGAGCTGCGCGAGCGGCTTAACCCTGAAGGCGACCGCTAGGGCTCTAAGGGCTTGGGCTTAGGTCGAACTCTTCCCCTGAGGAGCTGCCGTGTTGCGTAAGCTCGTTGTCGCCCTTATGGTTGTGCCCCTCGGCGCCCTGCTCGTGGCGCTCGCAGTGGTCAACCGCAAGCCCACGATCCTCATTCTCGATCCTTTCGGCGGCGCCGAGGCTCGCCTGTCTCTCGAAGCGCCCCTATTTCTGTTCCTGCTCGGGGCGTTCGCCCTGGGGCTGATCATCGGCGGCATCGCCACTTGGCTCGGCCAAGGGAAGTGGCGGCGCACAGCCCGCGCGCAGAGCCGGGAGGCACGCGACCTGCGCCATCAGGCGAGCCGGCTGGAAAAGGAGCTCGAAGGCGCTCAGTCGGCTCCACAACGGGTGCGGCTCCCTGCCGACTAGGATGTTGCGGTGCGGTAGACTTGGGGGCCCGGATTGGCATAGGGTGGCGCCGCGCGAGCCTATTTGAGCCGCCGAACCCTCATCCGAGAGCAAAGCCCGTGGCGGTGAAGGTTAAAATCTGCGGCGTGCGGACGCCCGCCATCATAGACATTGCGGCGAAAGAAGGTGCCGACCTCGTCGGCTTCGTGTTCTTTCCCAAGAGCCCGCGCTTTGTCGAGCTCGAGGAGGCGCGCGTTCTTGCCGCGATAGCGCGCGGCAAGATTCGCAGTGTTGCCGTCATGGTTGACCCCAATGACGAGCTTGTCGACGGTGTCGCCGAGCACGTGCGGCCCGACCTGCTTCAACTGCATGGCAAGGAGACCCCTGAGCGGGTTGCCGCCATCAAGGAGCGCACAGGCAGGACAGTGATGAAAGCCATCTCTATTTCTGAAGCCGGCGATGCTCGTGATGCTGCGCGCTATGCTGGAATTGCCGATTATCTGTTGTTCGATGCCAAAGGGGCGCCGGAGGCCAGCCTTCCCGGGGGCAATGGCGTTCCGTTCGACTGGCGGGTGCTTGTCGGGCTGAAGCCTCCCTTCGCTCTGTCGGGCGGCCTGACACCGGACAATGTTAGCGAAGCGATCAGTCTCACGGGCGCATCGCTGGTCGATGTTTCCTCTGGCGTCGAGCGAACACCAGGTGAGAAGGACCCTGATCTCGTCCGTCGCTTCATCAGGGCGGCGAAGGCAGACAGCCAGCACGCGAGGGCGAAGGCGTCATGAGCGCGCGAGCCGGCCAGAACCAACTGAATACCTATCGCGGCGGCCCTGACGAACGAGGCCATTTCGGCCTTTATGGCGGGCGCTTCGTGGCCGAGACGCTCATGCCGCTCATTCTCGATCTCGAGCGTGCCTATGACGATGCCAAAGCCGATCCCAAATTCCAGGCCGAGATGGACCACTATCTCGCAACCTATGTGGGCCGGCCGTCGCCGCTCTATTTCGCCGAGCGGCTCACGGAGCACTGCAGCGGCGCGAAGATCTATTTCAAGCGCGAGGAGCTCAATCACACCGGCGCGCACAAGGTGAACAACGTGCTCGGCCAGATCATGCTGGCTCGGCGCATGGGCAAGACGCGCATCATCGCCGAGACCGGGGCTGGCATGCACGGCGTAGCGACTGCGACCTTGTGCGCCAAATTCGGCCTGCCCTGTATCGTCTACATGGGCTCCGTCGATGTCGAGCGCCAAAGGCCGAACGTCCTGAGGATGAAGATGCTGGGCGCCGAGGTCCGCACCGTAGAATCTGGGTCCAAGACGCTAAAGGATGCGATGAACGAGGCGTTGCGCGATTGGGTCGCTAATGTGCACGACACGTTCTATTGCATCGGCACGGTAGCGGGTCCGCATCCCTATCCTGCCATGGTGCGCGACTTCCAGTCTGTCATCGGCCGCGAGACCCGCGAACAGATGCAAAAGGCCGAGGGTCGTCCGCCGGACTCGCTGATCGCCTGCATCGGCGGCGGCTCGAATGCCATGGGCTTGTTCCATCCCTTCCTCGACGAACACGGCATCGAAATTTATGGCGTCGAGGCCGCCGGACACGGACTGAACAGTGGCAAACACGCAGCCTCAATCGCCGGCGGCAGGCCCGGCGTTCTGCATGGCAATCGCACCTATTTGCTGATGAACGACGACGGTCAGATCGAGGAAGCCCATTCGATTTCGGCGGGACTTGATTATCCGGGCATCGGGCCTGAGCACGCTTGGCTCAACGACGTCGGCCGCGTGCAATTTCTTTCTGCAACCGACGATGAGGCCGTGGCTGCGTTCCAGCTTTGCAGCAAGCTCGAGGGCATCATCCCGGCGCTCGAGCCGGCGCACGCGCTCGCCCGCGTGCTCGACATCGCGCCGAAGAAGCCGAAGACGCACCTCATGGTGATCAATCTCTCCGGCCGCGGCGACAAGGATCTGGACTCCGTCGCAAGCTATCTGGGCGCCAAAGCGCGAGGCTCAAACTGATCCAGCATGACGCGCATTGACAAAAGATTTGCGGAATTGAAGCGGGAGAGGCGCGCGGGCCTCGTCACGTTCATCACCGCGGGGGATCCCGACTACGACACCTCGCTTGCGATACTCAAAGGCTTGCCGTCAGCAGGCGCCGACATCATCGAGCTCGGCATGCCCTTCTCTGATCCCATGGCTGACGGGCCCGCCATCCAGGCCTCGTCCCAGCGGGCGCTAAGGGCCGGCCAGACCATGAAAAAGACGCTTGGCATCGTTAGGGAATTTCGCGCCGACAATAGCGACACGCCGATAGTGCTAATGGGCTATTACAACCCCATATATGTCTATCCGGTGGAGCGCTTCATCGAGGACGTCGTGAAGGCAGGAGCCGACGGATTGATCGTGGTCGACATGCCTCCAGAGGAGGACGCCGAGCTTAGGCCGCAGGCAGCCGCGGCTGGTCTCAACTTCATTCGCTTGGCAACGCCGACAACCGACGCCAAGAGACTGCCAGCCGTGCTGGCCAATACCTCGGGCTTCGTTTACTACGTCTCGATCGCCGGCATCACCGGCACGAAGGCTCCGGACCTCGCAGAGGTCAAAGGCCATGTCGGCCGCATTAAGGCATATACGGATTTGCCGATCGCGGTCGGCTTCGGTGTCAAGACCGAAGCGCAGGTAAGCGCGATCGCAAGCGTTGCTGAAGGCGTGGTGGTAGGCTCTGCGCTGGTCGCCTCGATTGGGCAAAGTCTCGATGACAAAGGCAAGGCGACGCGCGCAACCAAGCCGCAAGTGCTTGGCCTCGTTGAGCGTCTTGCCGCGGCACTCCGTCACCCGGCCGAAGCGGCGGCGGTTTAGTTCTGTTGCTTAGCGTTATTTCTTCTTTGAGAGTCCCGTAGACCCGTGAACTGGATCAACAGCGTCGTCAGACCGAAGATTCGCAGCATCCTTCGCAAGAAGGAGATGCCGGACAATCTTTGGGTGAAGTGCCCCGAGACGGGGCAGATGATCTATTACAAGGATCTCGAAGCGAACCAGTTCGTGGTTCCGGGCTCGAACTACCATATGCGCATGGCCGCTGCCGCGCGGCTGAAGTCTCTGTTCGACAACGCCGAATATGAGAGCTTGGCGTTGCCGGAAGTGCCGACCGATCCACTCAAGTTCCGTGATGAGCGCCGCTACACCGACAGACTGAAAGATGCCCGCGGCAAGACCGGTCTGTCAGATGCGGTGCTGGCTGGCGCGGGAAGGCTGGAAGGCCAGCGGATTGTCGCCGCGGTTCAGGATTTCGACTTCCTCGGTGGATCGCTCGGCACCGCGGCCGGCGAAGCGGTGATCGCCGCCATGCGCACAGCCGTGAGGCGCGAGACGCCGTTCATACTGTTTGCCGCCTCAGGCGGCGCGCGCATGCAGGAGGGCATTCTCTCGCTGATGCAAATGCCGCGCACCACGGTCGCTGTGCAGGAGTTGCGCGAGGCGAGACTCCCTTACATCGTGGTGCTCACTCACCCAACGACCGGTGGCGTCACCGCTTCTTACGCCATGCTCGGCGACATTCACATCGCCGAACCCGGCGCGTTGATTGGCTTCGCTGGCCCGCGTGTCATCGAGCAGACCATTCGCGAGCAGCTTCCCAACGGCTTCCAGCGCGCCGAGTATCTCTACGACCATGGCATGGTCGACATGGTGGTGCATCGACACGCGCTGCGCGGGACGCTTGCGCGCCTGTGCAATTTGCTCACGCGCCGCCGCTCTGGCCGCGATATCGCCGTTTCGGACAAGATCGATGGCAAGGTGGCGTTGAAGGCGCCGGCCTCGACCATTGCACTCAGCGGCAACGGACTTGACAGGGTGGTCGGCGACGATCACGAGGATGATGAGGACTTGACCGGCGACGCCGGCATCGGTCCCAATCCCAATCAGCCGCAAACGAACTGAAAGCGTGGGGGACTTGACCACATTACCGCACAGCTTCGGGCGCGCTGAGGCCCGCCCCCGGCCCGCATCGAGCGAAACGCTGCTCGAGCGATTGAAGATGCTGCATCCCCAATCGATCGACCTATCGCTCGGGCGCATCGAACGCTTGCTTGCGGCACTCGGCCATCCCGAACGGCGCCTGCCGCCCGTCGTGCATGTCGCAGGGACCAACGGCAAGGGGTCGTATCTTGCTTTTACCCGCGCTATCGCCGAGGCGCTCGGCAAGGGCGTTCACGTCTATACCTCGCCTCATCTCGTCAATTTCCACGAGCGCATCGTGCTGGCTGGACGGCACGGCTCCGCGCCAATCGGCGAGGACTTTCTCGTCGATTGTCTTGCACGCGCCGAAGCGGCCAACGGCGGTGAGCTGATTACTCTGTTCGAGATCACCACGGCCGCGGCTTTCCTCGCCTTCTCGGAGGTCCCCGCCGATCTGCTGCTGCTCGAGACGGGGCTTGGCGGGCGACTTGATGCCACCAATGTCGTGGCCAAGCCTCTGCTTACTGCGATCACGCCGATCTCGATCGACCATGTCTCCTTCCTCGGCGACACCATCACGGCAATCGCAGGGGAGAAGGCCGGCATCTTGAAACCTGGCGTTCCTTGCGTCGTTGGAAGGCAAGTGCGGGATGCTTTCGAGGTGATCGAGCGGAGAGCCGAAGCGCTCGCCTCACCGCTCCACGTCGCGGGCCGCGACTTCGACATGTATGAGCAGCATGGGCGCCTGATTTTTCAGACACCGTCACGGTTGTTGGATTTGCCGTTGCCGCGCCTCAAAGGCCGACACCAGATCGACAACGCGGGCGCTGCTATCGCCGGCGCAAGCATTCTGTTCGGGGAAGTACTTACCACGCGCGCGCTCGAGCATGGGCTGACCCACGCCGAATGGCCGGCGCGGCTCGAGCGGCTCGCAGTGGGCGGGCTCCACGCCTATGTGGCAGACGGCACCGAGATTTGGCTCGATGGCGGCCACAATGCAGCTGGGGGTCAGGTGATCGCGCATGCACTTGCCGAGCTCGACGAGCGGGTTCCACGCCCGGTGCATCTCGTTTTCGGCATGATGGAATCGAAGGACGCACACGCCTTCATTGCCCCGTTCAAAGGCCTAGTCGAGCGCGTCTACACGGTGCCGATTCCTGAGGAACCCAACGCCTTCAGCGCGGAGGGTCTCGGCGAAGTTGTTGGCGCGGAAGGATTCAACGTGGTGGCAACGAACGGTGTGCCTGATGCGCTTATTCGATCACAAGCGGCGCTCGAAGGACCTGGACGCGTGCTGATCTGCGGCTCGCTCTACCTCGCGGGTCACGTACTCAAATTGCACGGCTGAGGCGTCACGGCAGATGCAAATGGCCGGGACAGGCCCGGCCATGACGAAATCTCAAAACGCGAATTAAGCGCCGACGGTGCCGCTGATCCAGGCCGCGAGATGATTCTTCGGATAAGCGCCACGAAGCGTTCCGGCGACCTCGCCATCCTTGAACAGGATCAGGGTGGGAATGGCCCGCACGTTGTAGGTGCCGGGCGTGCGCGGGTTCTCGTCAATATTGAGCTTCTTGATGCGCACCTTGCCATCGAGCTCTTTGGCGATCTCTTCCAGGGCAGGCGCGATCTGCCGGCACGGGCCGCACCACTCGGCCCAAAAGTCGACGACCACCGGGGTTGAAGATTTGAGCACCTCGGTCTCGAAGGTGTCGTCGGAAACCTTTTCAGTAGCCATTTATCTCTCCTGATCGCCGGCAGGGCCCGCGAAACGACTCGTCTCTTTGAGTGTAGCACGGGAACCTAGGTACGCGCCCCTAACCCGTCAAGCTGGCGCCCTCCCGCCAAGAGACTGCATTCCGCGACATCAAGCGAAGTTGATGGGACTTCCATCAGCCGCGGGCCATCGGTCCAAAGGAGCGCCGCGCGAACGCTGCGGCCCGGAAACAGTTTCCTGAGCGCGAGCCGGTAGGCGGCAAGCTGGTTGATATAGGCCGGCGCGACATCCTCGAGGATCAATGGCGGGGGCCGGTTCGTCTTGTAATCAAGGATGAGAAGCTCGTCCTCAAGCACGGCGAGGCGGTCGATCTGGCCTTCGAGCTCATAGCCGGTTTCGCCTGCACCGATCTTCGCCACGATCGGCACCTCTGCGAGGCTGCCTAGCTGGAAGAGAGGCGCAAACGAGGGCTCGCGCACGATGGCGAGCGTCTCGGTCACGATCTCATCCTTCAGCTGCTGCGGAAGGCCCACGCCGCGTGCCGCGACGAAGACACGTGCCGCACGCTCCTGCGCCTCTGGAGGCACCTCAGGCAAGTGCTGCAACAGCGCATGGACAAGCAGCCCGCGGGCGTAGCGGCCGCCTTGGCTGAGACCTGGTGGGCCGAGCGGCGGCTGCTCGCTTGAGCCGTCTTGCGGACGGCCATCGGGCCCAAGCGCCAGCCGTGACGGCGCGAGCCTCCGGCGCGCGCGCTCAGGTTTGGCAGGCGCGAGCGCCCAATCGGGAAGCGGCGCAACTTGCGGCTTCTCCACCGCGGTCTCCTGCGCCGAGACGGCCTTGGCTTGCGCGCTCTCCATCCTGCGCACCGAGGTTCCATCGGCGACGACAACCTCCGAGAGATGGCCGACAAGTCCGTCCTTGATGAGCTCGTACCAGCATTCGTTCTCGGGCTTGTTCCTCTGTCCTTGCCAGCCGCAAATGTAGAGCCGGTCGCGCGCGCGCGTCATGGCGACATAGAGCAGGCGGTGGTACTCCTCGCGCTCGGCCTGCTGGAGGCGAGCCTTGGCATCGGACAGCGCGGCAAGATCGGAGTGGCCCGTCGGCGGCCAGAGGAGATGCTCGACCTCGCCGGGCGATGCGCCAGGCCGCGACATAGGGAAGAGCCGAGGGCCTTGCGGCCGAGGCAGCATGCAGGTGTCAGGCAGGAACACAATCGGCGCCTGCAAGCCTTTGGCGCCGTGCACCGTCATGATGCGGACCTCGTCGCGGTCCTGCTCCATGTCGCGCTTGATCTCGATGTCGTCGGTACGCAGCTTGTCGATGAAGCCCTGTAGCGACGGCGCGGCGTCGCGGTCGTAGGCAAGCGCGAGGTCTAGAAACTCATCAATCGCCTCCGCCGCCTCTGGCCCGAGCCGCGTCAGCATGCGCTTACGCATGAGCTGGCCTTCGGCGCCGAGAAGTTCGGAGAAGAACTCGTAAGGGGGCAGGTAGTCCGCGAGCGAAAGCCATCCTGACAGGCGCGCCCAGGCTTCGGCGAAGCGCGCATCCGACTCAGCCTTATCTCTAAGCTGAGACCACAGCGAGCGCGGACGCCGGTTATAAGCGAGGTCGAACAAGGCATCGTCGTCGAGGCCGAATAGCGGGCTCTTCAAAACGACGGCGAGCGCAAGATCGTCCTCGGGCATGAGCAGCACGTCCGCGAGTGCCACGAGGTCCTGCACCGCAAGCTGATCCATCAGCCGCATGCGGTCGGCGCCAGCGACCGGAATGCTCTCATGCTTCAGCGCGCGGATCATCGGCGTGATGAAGGGATCGCGGCGGCGCACGATAATGAGGATATCGCCGGCCTTTACATTGCGACCTTGCGATACGAGCGGCTCGCCTTCCACCAGCCAGCGCTTGATCTCTTTCGCGATGCGCCGGCAGAGCTGATCGACCGAGCGTGCGCCGGCAGCCTCTTCGTTCCACGGCTCGAATGCCTCGGCGGGCTCCGGCTTGGTCTCGGTCTCGGTATCCCAGACCTCGACCAGACCCGCTTCGCCCTTGCGGTGCGCGTGGTGCTTGATGACGGTGGTCTCAACGGTCCTCAGGCCTTGCGCGGCTTGCGCTTTGGCGAAGACGTGATCGACGGCATCGAGGATCGGCTCGGTGGAGCGGAAGGAGAGATTGAGCGGGACCTGGTGCCAGGTCAACCCCGCGGCTTCAGCCCTGCGTCCGAACGCGCGGCCGACATCGCCGAACCGTGCCGGGTCGGCACCCTGGAAGCTGTAGATCGATTGCTTTTCGTCACCCACGGCAAACAGCGTGCGCGGCTTACCGTTGGCGCCTGCGCCTTCGCCGGCGAAGAATTCCTCAGCCAACCGCTCGATGATGGTCCATTGCTGCGGATTGGTGTCCTGCGCCTCGTCGACCAGGATATGGTCGACGCCACCGTCGATCTTGAACAGCACCCAGGACGCGGCATCGGCGCGCGACAACAAGGCCGAGGTCTTGATGATCAGGTCATCATAGTCGAGCACGGCCTCGGCCCGTTTGCGGCGTTCATAATCGGCCTGAATGGCATCGGCAAAGGCAAGGACGGCACTGCTCGCCTCAGCCACCCGCAAATGCGCGAGCTTGAGATCGAACGCGACGAAGCGGTCGCGCGCCTGTTCGAGAGCGGCGCAGAGCGCGGGGATAGCATCTTTCAGCCCCTTGCTGCAAAAGCGTTGGCGGGCCTCACCCTTTTCGGTGCAGAAGATGGTCCTGAACAGCGAGGCGCGGGCTTCGCCGGCCACGTCCTTGGCCGCGGCAAGGCTCGATTTCAGCCTTTCGTCGTCTGCCGTTTCGGCGTGCAGGACGAGGGCTTGCAGCAATCCATCGATTTCGCTGTCGGTCAGAACCGCGGCGAGTTCGGCAATGAGAGCATCTTCCTGCTCCTGCTCGACGCCGAGCAGGCGCTTCAGCGCCAGGCCTTCCGCCTCGGCCCAGTCAGGGCGACCATCGTGGTAGCCGATCATAGCGGCCAGCTCGGCGTGCTTGTCGAGCACCGTGTTCACAACCTGGCGGAAGTACTCTTCGCTCGTGAGCGTAATGACCTTGGCGAGCGCATTGCCGAGCGTGCTGTCACGCTGCTCGGCGGCGCGGGCGATCGTTGCATCGAAGGCTTGCCGTCGCATGTCGGCCTGGCCGCGCTCCTCCAGCACTTTGAAATGTGGCGTCACCTGAGCTTCGAGCGGAAAGCGCTGCAAGAGCCGCTCGCAGAAGCCGTGGATGGTATGGATCTTGAGTCCGCCTTTTGCTTCGAGTGCGCGCGCAAACAGGCGCCGCGCGGTGCGGAGGTCGCCGTCCTCAGGCGCACGCCCCATCAGTAAAAGCAGCTTTTCGCGCAAGTTGTCCTCAGGCGCCGTGGCCCACGCCGCAAGCTCTTTGAGCAGACGGTTCTGCATCTCCGCCGCCGCCGTCTTGGTATAGGTGAGGCAGAGGATGCATTCGGGTTTTGAGCCGGCGATGAGGAGCCTGAGGACGCGCCTGACCAGGACCTCGGTCTTGCCCGTGCCGGCATTGGCCGAAACCCACGCGGAGGCGTCCGGGTCCGAGGCCCGCCCCTGATTGCGGTCGGTCTCGTGCGGGAGCGGCGCAAGATCGTTCATCGCCACTCCTCCTCGGCCTCTTGCGTAAGCCATTCATCGACGCGGGCGAGGTGAGCATATTCGTCGTAGCGGTAGAGGCCGGTGAAAGCCGCCGCGCGGCGCCGCTTCACCTCGTAAGGCATGGCGGAATCGCTGTAGCGCTCGATGAGTCGCGCCAATTGTACGAGCGCCCTTTCGCCGAGTTCGACCGCGTCGCCTTTGGCGGCAGGGCGGTCCTCACCGCCATCATTGCGGCCCGAGGCGTGGATATAACGAAGCTCACGCACCGGCCGCTTACCGACATCGCCGAACCCACCGTGCGCACCGTGTTGGGCGATCGCAGATTCGAGCGGAAGCTGCGGAGCGTAGAGATCGTCGACATGACCAGGCAGAGGCGGCCTGCCGGTCTTGTAGTCGTAGATGACAACCGAGCCGTCTTCGCCGATGTCGATGCGGTCGGCGCGAGCGGTCAGTTCGAAGCCCGAGGGAAGCGTGAGCGCGCCTTTGACCTCCGTGTGCGTGCTCGTGGCGAATGTCCGCCGCGCCGGCTCGGTCGCGGCGAACCAGAGGGCGAATTGCTGGAAGGCAGGCCGCCAAAAGGCTTCCACTCGTGGCGAGCCGCCAAGCTCATTGAAAGCACGATCGGCGAAGGCGATCAGCTCAGCGTAGATGTCTGCAGGCAAGGTATCGGGATAGGCTTCAGCAAAATCGTGCAGCGCTCTATGCACGATCTGGCCGCGCAAGGCCTGATCGGGCTCGGTGCCAAGCGGCTTCAGAGGTTCCAGCCTCAAGATATTGCGCGCGAAGATCTCGTAAGGGTTGGCGATCCATTTCTCGATGCGTGTCACGCTGAGACTGCGCGGCCTCGCCTCGGCCGGTGGGCAAGGTCTTGGCGGCTTGGCCGGAGCAAAACAGGGAGCATGGTTGCGCTCTTTTGCCCAGGCGACCCACGGCTGCTCCGGCTTGATCTTGTTTTGCAAGTCAGAGGCGGTCACCAGCGCTTCGAGCCGCTGCAGCCAGCGCGACGGCACCGTCGGCACCCCGTCAACTTTGAGTGCACGGGTGAGATAGACGGTGCCGGCACCAAGCGCTTGCGCGAAATCATGGGCGGCGAGCCCGACCCGCTGCTCGGGCGGACTCAAGCCGAGCGCCGCGCGCATCGGCCTGCTGAGCCAAGGACCGGACTCTTGCGGCCGCGGCCAGACGCCTTCGTTAAGGCTGCCGAGGATCACGACGTCAGGCTGCTGGAGTCTTGCTTCGAGCGGCCCCCAAATGAAGAGGCGAGGGTGGAGCGGAAAGCGTGGGCGGACCACTTCGCCAGCGATCAGGCTGCGATGGAAAGGTGGGTAATCTGCGGCCCCTAAAGTGAGACCGTGTCCCGCGTCGATGAGCTCGGCAAGCAGTACCGACAAGGCTTCGCCGGCATCGCCTTGCCACAGCCCTGACGACGAGCCGCGCTCGTCGCGCGCCAAAGCTTCGGCGACGTCCGCATGGGCTCGGGCGAATTGTGCCGCCTCTCGCGAAGCCCCGTCCTTGAACAGAGACGTCAGGGGCGCGAAAGCAGCTTCCAGATCGGCGACGAGCTCGAGAGCAATCACTTGCTCCTGCTCCCTGATCGCGCGACGGACTTTTTCTTCGTCGCGAGCGGCTTTGAGCGCATCGCGCGCGCCTTGGAGGCCTTGCCCAACATAGATGTCGCGGAAGGCACGGCGCTCGAGCGCCCGCGCCGCAGACCTGATCTCGAAAGGCGAGCGTCCAACGCGCGCGAGCGGATGCTTAAGCAGCGCCATCAGCTCCGACGGCGCGAAGTTGGTCTCGACCGCGCCAAGCACGAGATCGAGGAAAGCGCCAGGAACCGTACGCGCCACGGGTACGCCCGCCGAGTCGTCGATGGTGAGGTCGTAGCGCTTGAGCCGCGCGGCTACGCGCCGCGCCAATACGCGGTCAGGCGTGACCAGGGCCGCGGTTTTTCCTGGCGTCTCGATCACAGACTTGAGGATCAGCGCGATGGCCTCGGCCTCGTCATGCGCGGTCGGCGCGACGATCAGGCGAATGCCGGCAAGCGCATTGGCGAAGCTCGCGCGGCCCTCAGGCGAGAGCCCATCAGCACCGAGGAAACGCTGCCAATGCTCAGTGCTCTCGGCCGGCCGTAGCGCCTCGCTCACGAGATGGAGCCGCGCACGAGCGGCCGCGTTTGGCTCGCTTCCAGCCAAGTAGGTCACATTTTTGCGCTCCACGCCGATCTTACGCACGAGCTCGGCCATGCCCGCTTGTGGATGCTCGGGGTGATCTCCGAGCAGCGACCAGCTTTCGTCATCAAGCGAAAGATCGAGGCCCGGCAACACGACCGCGCCATTCGGCAAAGAGGCGATGGTCTTGAGCAGCCGTGCGGTCGCCGGCACCGTGCCGGTCGAGCCTGCGGCGATCACAGGGTGGGGCGAGCCTAGCGCGAGGCGCTCCGTCTCCAGCGCCATTAGCATATTGCGGCGCGTGATCGGGGAGACGAGCCCGTTCTCCTCGAGATGGTCAGGCCAATGCTCGGTAACGATCTTGAGGAAGTCCACGGTGACTTGCCAGTGCGCGGCGAAATCCTCTGGCACGATGTCGGCGAGCTTCGAGAGATCGACCTCCTCGCGTTCGACATCGTCCATGAGTCGCGCGAGGTCGGCCGCGAGATAGGACGCCTGACCAGGCGTTACGCTCAGGATGGCAGGTCCTTCGACCGATCTATCCGCGACGGCTTCCTGTTGCAGGCGGCGGCCCAAAGCAAGCACGAGCTTCATCAGAGCGAGGCGGCGGGGAAGGGCGCCGATGGCCGGTGCGCCGATCGCACCGTGATCCTCCGCGCTGTCGCCAGCGCCAAAGATAATGGCTGCCTCCTCGTCGGGATCGCCGAGGGCCCTGATGCGTGGAAGCAGCAGCGCTTCGCTTCCAGCCTCGGCGAGAAAGGCCTCGCGCAACCCTCGAGCAGCGCGCCGCGTCGGCAGATAGATCGTGGTCAGAGGGAGGACGAGGGGATCGGGCTTTGCGCCGCCGGGCAGAGGCAGGTCGCCCGCGAGAATCGCCCTGGCGAGAATGGAAAGGAAGGGCGCCGAAGGCGGGATGGTGTAGAGCCTTGGCCCCCCCGGTAAGGACTCAGGCACCTTCGCTCTCGAACAACGTCTCGGCCTCGGCCAAGGCTTCCGGCGTGCCGACATGCATCCACCGGCCGTCTAGCCTCACGCCGTAGAGCCTGCCCTTGGCGAGTGCCTTGTCCCACAAGACGTTCAGAGAGAAGCGCGCCTCCGGCGCGTCTTTGAACAGCCTCTCATCGCACAGCGAGACGCCGGCAAAGGCGAAGGGCACGATCTCCCCCTCTCCGCGCCGCTGGAGTCTCCCATCGGACCCCATCGAGAAGTCGCCCTTGGCCGCATAGCCGATGCTGGTGGTAATCGGCGCAAGCAGAAGCAGACAGTCCATCGTTGCAGGGTCCCACAGCCGCAGCATGCGCTGGAGTGATGGCGCTGCGCCCTCGCTCCATACCGAGTCGGCATTATGGATGAAGAAGGGGTCCGACCCGAGCAGCGGCAGCGCCTTCTTAACGCCGCCCCCAGTGTCGAGCAGGACTCCGCGCTCGTCGGAGACGAAAATCTTCGGCGGCTTGCCCTGCCGGTTCAGGACGTGAGCTTCGAGCTGATCGGGGAGATAGTGGACGTTGACCACCGCCGTCTTGACGCCCGCTTGCACGAGTCGGTCGAGCACGTGATCGATCAGCGGCCTGCCGGCAAGCGGCACGAGCGGCTTCGGCACGCGCAAGGTCAACGGGCGCATGCGCTCGCCGAATCCGGCAGCAAGCACCATCGCCGTCTTTGCCTCGGTCATGGCCGCGCGCCCTTACAGCACAAGTGGCGGGAGATCGCCTGCCGATGGCAGCTCGCGCGCGTAGAAGCGGCAAAGCTCGGCAAGCGCCGGATGAGCGAGGTCGCGCTCAAGATAGCGCGCGACCCTCGGGATGTGGGCGAGATAACCGCGCTTGCCGTCACGTTTCGCCAGTCGCGCAAAGATGCCGAGAATCTTAGAGTTGCGTTGGGCGCCGAGCGTTGCGTAAAGGGTACGGAACTGATCTGACGAATAGTGCTGGCTCTGCGCGTTTCGGGCGGCACAGTACCGAGCGAGTTCGTCGCGTTCAAGCGCTTCCGGAACGTCGAGTCGGGCGTCCTGGAGGAGGGAGACGAGGTCGTAGGCAAGCGGGCCCTTGAGAGCGTCCTGGAAGTCGAGGATGCCAACCTGCTTGATACCCTTCCGCTCTGGCAGCCACATCAAATTGGGTGAGTGATAGTCCCGGATTACCAAGCCCGGATCGGCCTGTGCGGCTTGTGCCAGAAGCGGGCGCCACAGGCTGAAATATTCCTGGCGAAGAATCTCCGGGGGAGGTCTTCCGTGTACCGCCGGCCAGAACCAATCGATGAGAAGCGAGGTCTCGGTCAGCATCGCATCCGCGTCATAGGCGGGCAGCCGGTAAGGCGCGTGGCCTTCGATGGGTAGAAGGTCTGGCGGCGGCTTGCGGGCAAGCGCCACCAGGACATCCACTGCCGCGCCATAAAGCTCAGGCAGGGGGCGACCTTTGGCGATTTCGCCGGTAAACAGGCGGTCGCCGAGATCCTCGAGGATCAGGAACCCCTTATCGAGATCGAAGGCATAGACAGCGGGCGCCGATAGCTCACGCTCTCTAAGCGCTCCCGCGACCGCCACGAAGGGGGTCACGTCCTCAGCGAGATGAACGAGCGCGCTGTACGGCTTGCCGTCGCGGATCGGTGGGCCATCCGGTTGCCGCGGCGAATTCATTAGGATGGCATTGCGATCCGGCAGCACGAGCCGCGCATAGGAGCGGGTTGACGCGTCGCCTTGCAGATATGCGGCGGCGGCCTGGGCATAGGGCGTCTTGTCGAGGAATCTCCGGAGTTCGCGCAGGCGTGTCAGTCGCGACTCCCAGTTGCCATGGGCGGTGAACACGATACGGCGGAGGTTCGGCAGCGCCGTCTCGTCCATGGCGATGTCGAGCCGGTCTGTCGGCAACCAGCTCTCGGCGCGCTCGGGCCACTCGATAAGGACCACGCCTTCGCCCAGCGCATCTTCGAGGCCCAGTTCGTCAAGCTCAGACGATTCCAATCGATAGAAATCGCAATGGGTGAGCGTGAGCCGGTTCGTCTCGTAGCGCTGCATCAAAGCGAAGGTGGGACTCGGCACCTCGTCCTCGCCGCCAAGCCTCGTGACCAGAGCGCGCGCAAAAGTCGTCTTCCCTGCGCCGAGCGGACCGCTCAGCGCGATGACATCGCCGGCCTTGAGGGAAAGGGCGATACGGCTTGCGATGATGTCGAGCCCGACGAGGTCGACATCGTCGAGACTCCAACTCGAGGTCATCCCGCGCGGCTTGACTTGTATAGCGGCTGTTCAAGCTCGGCATCGGCACGCTCGCCGAGCGGCAGCAGCACCATGACCCGCGTGCCGCGGCCGGGAGCCGAGTCGAGCGACACCGTGCCGCCATGCAGCCCGGCGAGGCTCTTCACGATGGAAAGCCCGAGTCCAGCGCCGCGATGGCGAGAGCCGTGCGATCGGCTTTCGAAGCGATTGAACACAACCTGCTGATAATCCTCCGGAATGCCCACGCCCTGGTCCTCCACAGTGAAGGCAAGCATGGAATCCTCTCGCGCGCAATTGAGCGCGATCTTGCCGCCCTGCTCCGAGAAGCCGATGGCGTTGGAAAGGAGATTATACAGTATTTGGGTCACGCGGCGGCCGTCGGCAACGAAGCTGTCGATGCTTGGCTCTATACCGATCTGAAGCTTGACGTTGTTCAGCTTGAGACGCTCCTCCACGCCCTGCACCGCCTGGCCGATCACGTCGCGCACCTTCACTGGCGATAGCTTCAGATCGAGGGTGCCGGCGTCGATCGTGGCGAGATCGAGAATATCGTCGATGATCGAGAGTAGCGTCCGTCCCGAGAGGCAGATGTCGTTGAGATAGTCGCGCTGTCGGTCAGTGAGCGGACCGGCAATGGGACTCGCCAAAAGCTCGCTGAATCCGATGATGTTGGTGAGCGGCGTCCGCAATTCGTAGGATACGTGGCTGATAAAGGCGGTCTTGAGCCGGTCGGCCGCCTCGAGCGCCTCAGTGCGCTCAATCAGGGCGCGTTCGGCGCGCTTGGCATCCGACACATCGACATAGGTAAGCAGCGTGCCGCCGTCGGGAAGCGGCAGAGCGGCGCAAGCAAGCACGCTTCCATCAGGCCGGTCGAACTCACTCTCATAGGCGCGCTCGGCTGCAATCGCGGTGACCGCAGCCTTGGTGCGCTCCCATTCTTCGGACGCATCATAGAGCTCGCGGCACCACGATATGATCTCCTCGATGTGTGGCTCGCCATCGAGCTGATGCGGGTTCAGGCCCCAGATCGCGGCAAACGACTCGTTGTAGAGCCTGAGCCGTCCATTCGGGGCGAACACGGCGACGCCCTCGCGCAAGGTCTCGATGGTCTCGCGCTGCATCTGGATCAGCGCATTGTAGCGGCTCTCGAGGCCGATCCGCTCAGTCACGTTCTCATAAAGGTAAGTGATCCCGGCTTCGCCCTCGCTATCGGCGATGACATGCAGCGTTCGACCGTCGGGAAGGTGCCATTGGTCCTCGATTTGGGCATTGGTTCCATAGGCCGAGAGCCAGGATTTCTTCCATTCGCGAAAATCAGCTTTCTCCGGCAACCGCCGCGCCTGGCGCAGACGGTCGAGGATCTCACCATCCCGCGGATGGTTGGCGAGCCATTTGGGGTCGAGCTGCCAGAGCTCGACATAGGCCTGATTAAAATGGGTGAGGCGTTGGCTTCCGTCGAATACGGCGAAGGCGGTCGCGAGCCGGTCGAAGCTTCTGAAGCGCGCATCGAGGCTGGGCTTTGTCTCGATATGGCATCGCTCGGCCACGGTCGCCTGTGCGTCCAAGAGCCTGCGCAGCGAGGCGACCTGTTCTTCGAGTCGGCGATGTTTGGAGGCGAGCTCGGCGGCCTCTAGCCGTTGGCCGACGAGGTCGCGTACTTTGAGCACGATGGCCCGGCCTGCCGCCCTGCCGTCGATTTCGACATAACGGTCGCGCAAGGTGGTGAGCATCAGATTGAATGCCTCGCCCCGTTCGGCCAGGCCCTCGATTGCTCCGTCGAGTTCGTTGACTGAAGACGCGTCGAGCCATCCGGCGAAATTCAGGAATCTCGCGGCTTCGTGCGGCACACCGTAATTCGCGGGCAAGGTCGCAACCAGGAGATCGGCCTCGCCCGTCTCCGACACGGTGAGCAGCATCTGCGGCTCAGCGGTGAGCACGGTATCGAGCATGCTCCCGCTTAGCCGGTAGCGCTCTGCCTCGTTTGCGGCTTCAGCCTCAGCCTTGCGCGCGCGCTGGGTGGTACGCAGGCAAATAATTGCCGTGCCGATAGCAAAGGCGATGACGCCGAGTGTGATGCCGAGCAGAAGCAGCATGCGCGCATCAAGCGCGATGCCTGCAGTGGCGGCTATGGCCGCCTGGGGGAGGAAGAGAGCGGCAAAGCAGGCGGCGACGCGAGACAGCGCCTTTGGCCACCTTGATGAAGGTAGGCCGTTGCCCCCGCTGGTCCGCATGGTCCCTCGCTCCACGCCGCCGCCCATGGCCTTGCGCTCAGCGCCGCTTAACGCTGCCACAGACTTAACGCGGGTCGTTTTCGACCCTGCGAGCTTCAAGGCGAATCAAGCTTAGATTAGCTGCATCGCCGAGTCTTGCCCACTGGCGCGAGCACTAAGGCGGGCAAAGATTTATCGCTTCGCGGTCAGGGTGCGCTCTAGATTTCGTCCCGGTGATAACCGCCGAGCGCGCCCGCAACGGCTCCGATGAAGGCGCCGATAAGAAAAGAGAGCGAGCTAAAGAAAGAGAAGCTGATCGCTGCCTTTCGAGCCGGCTCGGCAGCTTCGGGTGAAA
>JBKOWI010000026.1:0-2278 GCA_046724315.1 Pseudomonadota bacterium
GCGTTATTCAGAATTGCCGATTGCAGTCCCTGCTCCTTCCCGCCGCAATGGAAGAAGCAGCCCCAGGCGATGAACGCGGCCCAGATCGCAAGCGCGCCGCCGAGCGGCCCAAGGAAAAGCCAGGTCGCTATGGCGCCAAGCACACCAATGCTAATTGCGAGAGCTGTATTCGTGGACATCTCACCCCCCTTTTCGGTGGAAGAGCGGGCGGATGCGCCGAAATGCCGGCGGTCCACCGGCTCAATGATTGAAGCCCGTTTTTATGCGAGACCGATTCGGCTTCCGGTGCGGAAGCTAGCCCAAAGTGGACCTAGACTGAACAAGGATTCAGCGTTTTGCCCGATTCATAGACAGAAATCTGGGCTTCCGATTGAGACGGCGATCCTTGAAACCCGAAGCCGCGCAGGCCTAGGCTCAGGTATGACCGGCGAAGTTCACGTGATTGGTGGCGGACTTGCGGGAAGCGAGGCAACCTGGCAGCTCGCGCAAGCTGGCGTCCCGGCAGCTCTTCACGAGATGCGGCCCTTGCGCCAGACCGAGGCGCATAAGACGGGCAGCTTTGCCGAGCTTGTTTGCTCTAACTCCTTCCGCTCCGACGAATGGGAGACCAATGCAGTCGGTCTCCTGCATGAGGAGATGCGCCGGGCAGGCTCTCTGATCATGGCGGCTGCCGACGGGCACAAGCTGCCGGCCGGAGGGGCCTTGGCGGTCGATCGCGACGGCTTTGCCGCTGCCGTCACGGAGAAGCTCGAGGCGCATCCGCTGATTGAGATCGTGCGCGGAGAGATCGACGGGCTGCCGCCGGCGGAATCGGATAGCGTCATCGTGGCGACGGGCCCCCTCACCTCGCCGTCGCTCGCTGCCGCGATCCAGGCGCTGACTGGTGAAGCCGAGCTTGCCTTCTTCGATGCCATCGCGCCGATCGTCTATCGCGACTCGATCGACATGGGGGTGTGCTGGCTCCAATCGCGCTACGACAAGGCGGGGCCTGGCGGAGGCGGCGCCGACTACATCAATTGCCCGCTCGACAAAGCCCAATACGACGCGTTCCTCGCGGCGCTGCTCGCGGCCGAAAAAGCGGCGTTCAAGGAGTTCGACGCAGCCACGCCCTATTTCGAGGGCTGCCTTCCAATCGAGGTTATGGCGGAGCGTGGCAGCGACACCCTGCGTTATGGGCCGATGAAGCCGGTGGGCCTCTCGAATCCGCACAAGCCGGGTACGAGACCTTACGCGGTGGTGCAGCTCCGTCAGGACAATTCGCTCGGCACGTTGTGGAACATGGTCGGTTTCCAGACCAAGCTCAAACATGGCGAACAGGTGCGCGTGTTCCGCATGATACCGGGACTCGAGCAGGCAGAGTTCGCGCGTCTCGGCGGGCTCCATCGCAACACCTTCTTGAATAGTCCGAAGCTTTTGGATGCCACGCTTCGCCTCAAGGCCGATCCCCGGCTGCGCTTCGCCGGGCAGATCACGGGAGTCGAGGGTTATGTCGAGTCGGCGGCGATCGGGCTCATTACCGGACGCTTTGCCGCCGCCGAATGCCTCGGGCGGAAGCTAATGCCTCCACCTCCGACCACGGCGCTCGGCGCCCTGCTCAATCACATCACTGGCGGTCATCTTAGCGCCGACAGCGAAGGCACGCGGAGCTTCCAGCCGATGAACGTCAATTTCGGCCTGTTCCCGCCAATTGCCACCCCGCCTCACCCAGGTGGCAAAGGGCCGCGGAGTTTTAAGGGGTTCGACCGCAAGCGTGCACTCTCCCGCCGGGCTCTTGCCGATCTCGATGTCTGGCTCGCTCCTTCCGCCTCAGTCGCGGCGGAGTAGGCTTGCTTAGCCCGACTTTCGAAGAACGAGCCAGAAGCGCAGCACCGAGATATCGAAGTCCGGCTCTTTGTAAGTGCCGTTCATATTGTCGATGACGACGGTGCCATCGAGACTGCCTGGCTTGCCCTTCAGCTCTATCGGGCGATGGTCCTCGACCTTCGGCCAGCCACGGCGATAGATCTCCTTCATTGCCTCGGAGATGTCGAATTTTACCGCTGCCCCGTCGTCGAGGCTCGCAGTGAGGAGCTTGTCGTCAAGCTCGATCTTCACCGTGCCGAGGCCTTCGACCGAGACCGTCTTCGGCCGGATCGGAACCGGAACCGGACCGCCGCCTTCGAACACGATCGGCCCGACGACGCTGCCGCCTGCCACGAGCGAGATCGACAAGGGCGTGTCGGAGTAGTGCGTGAAATAAACCATCCCTCCCACATTGCCGAGATCGGGACGAAGGCCG
>JBKOWI010000060.1:0-15784 GCA_046724315.1 Pseudomonadota bacterium
CCCGTTGAAGCTGAATGACTTGTTGGTCGCTGGCGAGTCCGGCCCCCATGCGCCCGTATTGGTGCCAGCGAACGTCCATTCATACGCAATGCCATTCGCGCTTTCGATCGGCTCGCTCGTCATCTTCCACGTCAGATCAGGCGCCGCGGTCACAAACAGTTTGATGACCTTATCACGCGCTGCCTCACGCCCTTTCTGGGGCTCCCCGACGGTAGCGTCGAGGTAGGTGACATCATCGGCCATAAGTGCAGCCGCGGCGTCAGGGTCATGGGCGTTCCAAGCCGCCACATAAGCATCAGCTACCTGCCGCGGCGTCATGTCTCGTGCAAGCGCGCTTGTGGCTGCCAGTACCAGCAATGCGCCAATCACCCAACCCCGATACCGCATGGTCTTTACCTCCCTTTCAAGCCATTGCCTTCAGGCACGACAGCCTGCCTCGCCAACGACCCGCCGGCAAGGGGCGAATACGGGAGCGGTCGCTCGCTTGGGTCATCGCGCGTCAACACCGCCCAGGGACCTTTTGCTTTCAGAACCGCGAAAATCGAAGCTTCCTATGAGTAACAAAACATTGGCAGACCACCGATAGGCGACAGAGGAATGACCAATGCCGAGCGCATTGCCCGCTGGCGCAAGCGTCATGCCAACAACCTGGCACGCAAGGCTGCACGTCGGCCAAGCCAACACCATTTACCACTGACGATTCGCCAAGCTGTTTTTCCTAATAATCATTGGTAGGGAAGATGGCTGCAATCATCTCATCAGATTTTAAGTAACAAAATCAGTGAGTAATGGTGGAGGCGTGTTCCACCATCTTCACCTCCTGTGCGGCGAAGGCTGTCGAACTGGCAACTATCAATCCGATGGTAGCCATCGGCACGAGCAGACGCAAAGACGGCAACAGCTTCAGGCAGTTTCGCATGGAAATCTCCCCTGGCGCGGAATTGAAGTCGGCGGCGGCATAGAAGGCGTGCCACAGCCTGGGTCTAGTATGCCATGTTTTGGGCGGCTGCAGTGAATAAGGCTCGACGCGAATGCGCTATCGTTTTGACGCGAGCCCGAGACGCTCTCGGCCACCCAGTCGTTGTGAATACCCCATACGGTCCGATACGCTTTCTCAATCACAGCCGGATCAACTCAATTTCGCAGTTTGCGACCAGATCGTAATAGTTGGCGGCTGCGGGCTCTCTGCGGGAACTGATACATGAGTATCCATTGGGGGACGGTGTCGGCCTTGCTCTTTCGTGCCGGCGTAATCGCGGCAGCGGCACTGGTCCATTGCCACGCCTTCGCTCGGGATGCGCTGGCGCCGCCGCCGGTTACTGCGTCATCGGTTTATGTGGTCGATGCCGAGACCGGGCAGCCGCTCTATCGGAAGAATGAGGATAAGATATTCAGGATCCTCAGCATCACCAAATTGGTTACGGCCTATGTCCTCGCGCAGCGCATGAACGGGCAGCTCTCCGATACTGTGACGATCACGCAGGCCGATCTGACGAGCGGGGCCACGGCCGGACTACGCAAGGGCGACGTCTGGACCTTGCAGAACCTGCTTTACGGCATGTTGCTCGTCTCCGGGAATGACGCCGCGATCGCCATTGCCAACTATGTCGGACGAGCGATGCTCTCCCAGGAGAAGAAGAAGGGAAGCCCTATCAAACGCTTCGTGCAGGACATGCAATCGACCGCGGCTGCACTTGACGCGAGCCATACGCGATTTGCCGATCCTTACGGCCTCTCTCCGTCAAATGTCTCGACAGCGCGCGACGTAGCGCTGATCGGGAGCACCGTCTTTCGCGACCCACGCTTGCTGCGGTTCTGGCAATGTGCGCGGCGAACGCTTGCGATCGGCGGTCCCAATGCGCGCAGCGTTTCGCTCGTCAGCACCATCGAAGTGATTGGCCAAGACAATATCGTCGGCGCCAAGACGGGATCGCATTTCGGCCAGAACATCTACCACCTCGCGGTTGGATGGCGGGCGCCGAACGGGCAAACGATCGTTGCCGTAGTCTTGGGCAGCGCAAGCGACCGATCCCGCTACGACGATGTACGGGCGATCCTCGCGGCGCTACCACGCGATTTTCCGGATCTGGCCGGCCCGGCTACAGCAGCGGCGCCCGCGCAGAGCGGCCCGCGAGCCTGTCAGTAGGCAGCGAGGATCATTCTTCGAATTTGGGCGCGTCCGCGCTCGTGCGCTTGTAGCTTCCGGCGCCTGACACGTTGAGACCCATCCCGCAGGTTCCGTCCTGCGTGATGTCGAGCTTGCCGGCCGCGAACTTGAACGACAAGGTGCAGTCCGCATCCTGATCGACATATTTGGCGCTGTTGCCCATCAGCGGAACCTCGCCAGTTATTTCCCCGGTATTCTGCCGGTACGTCGCGTTGATCGAGAACTTTATCCGCTCGCCAGTCTGCTGAATCAGCGCTTCGCCGTTCTGCATCTTGTAGGTGCCGGTGAAGCTTCCGAAGGCCGGAGCCGTCGAGGGCCCGCTCAGCGCAGCGATCCGATCGGCGTATGTCTTCTTGAGGCACGCGGTATTGGTGCATCGATCGCGCGAGGAGAGCCAGGACTTCTGCTCCGTTTCGAGCGCGGAGGCATTGGTTGCTGCCGCACGCGCGGCCTTGTACAAGCGCGCCAATTGATCGTCCATGCTGGACAACCGCTTGTCGGAGCAGATCGCCTTCTCGACGAAGCTCGACGCCTTCGCGCAGTCGAAGCTGGCGGCCTGGGCGGAAGACATCAGGATGAGTGACAAAAGCGCCGTGCAGCCCCTTGCCCGCATGAGTCGAATCCTCCCGGCATTTGCCATTGGCAAAGCCCTTATAGCGGGGTTTCAAGAGTCCAGCGCGCCGCCGGCTAAGAGACGGCCAATTTCCATGAAAGTAGGCAAATTTTCATGTATTTCGGTGTCTAATTCGCCGCGTTGGCGCCATGGTTTTGCGCTATTCATATGTCACGGCAATAACGACTGACGTGGGGGACACACGTTGAGTCTCTTGGCCGCAGGGCTCGCTCTTTTCATTCTTCTCATCGCGTCCTACAGCGGACGCGCCGCCTGGATTGCGCTCGGTTCGGCGACGCTGTCGATGGCTGCGCTCGTCGGCGTGCTGTTTCTCGCCGCAAGCCAGGATCCCGGCCAGGTGCGAGCCGGCGCTGCCTGGGTGGCAAACGAGCTCTCGCTTGTGGCAGACCGACCGACCGTTGAGCATCTCAAGTCGGCTGTTGAACGACTCTCCACCGCTTTGTCCTGCGAGGCCGCACAGAAGCCGGGGTGCACGACGGCGGCAAGTGCGGATACGCCCCCCGCTGCACCTGAGGCAATGCAAGCCGCTGCCACGACGAGCTGGCTTGAGCCGGAGGCAACTCCCGAGCCCGTGGTACAAGAACCGCCGAAGCAGGAGCTCGCGAAACAAGGGCCTCAGAAGCAGGAGCTCACAAAGCAAGAGCCTCAGAAGCAAGAGGCAAGAGGCGCATCCAAGTCTCCGGTCGCATGGCGTCTCGATGATGCGGGTGTCCAGATCTCATCGGGCGGCGCTGGAGGATTTTCGGTCGGTGGGATGAACGTCTCCGATAAAGCCCTGGAGCAGATCCACGCTGTCCTCAAGCCCGATGGAACTCAGCGCGAAATGCCGCTGTCGCTGAGCATCGAGGGACAAAGTTCCGAGCCTGGAACCAGCATTCCCGCAGGTGCCCGGTTCAGCCTCGCCTCCGCAACTCCAAACGAGGATGATTCAGAAACATCCGGTGGCGCAATTCTCTCGTTCCGCTACGTGCAAGCTGGACAACGCAAGAGCTCGATCCTCTACCTCACCCCGGCAACAGTCGCGCGCTTGGCCAATCGCTGACAGCACCATCAACTGCGGGCAGCCCGAGCGGGTGCCAAATAAATCCTGACGAGCGCGTCTACCTCGCGACGTAGACGATCTGTCGCGCAGTCGGCTCGACCAGAACTCGTTGCCCGTTGACGTAGGAATAGAGGTAGGGCGATTGCGGAATGGGATAGATGGGCACGGCCGGAGGCAACACTGCTCCGACCATCACCTCGCCGTTGACTAGAACCGGTTGGATCGCCTGCTGCATCATGTAGGACAGGACCGTCGGGGGTGGAGCGACCGGCTGGACAACACCAACGGTTGGCGCAACCGGCACCATGGCGCCGACCGGCGGCGTCGCCACGACTGGCGCCCCGGTGTTGGCCGGCGTCACCACCGGAATGCCGAGTTGAGCACCAACAACTTGGAGATTCTTCGGCGTGCCAGCAGCGCTGGTCACAAGATAGGGAGCCGAAGCCCAGCCGGTCACCCCGCCCGGAAGGGCGACGGCGCACCAGGAATAGTCCGATACGCATCCGGTGATCTGGGCGGGAGTATTGGCCGGGATCTGGCTCACCACCTGATATTGGAATCCTGGGCCGCTCCGCACATTGAGATGACCGGTTGGGGAAGAGGCAGTCACCGCCAAGGCAGGGCCTGCGGCGAGCGCAGCGCCCAGAAGCGAAGCAAGGCCAATCATTACGTGCGTGCGGTGCATGATGCGTCTCCCCTTCATCAAGTCGTGTTTGGCTGACCCTCAGCGCCACACCTATACAACGGCCGGGCCCCTCAAGTCATGCCGGACCGGCGCGGAGATAGAGGGATGTTTTCGCGCGTTTTCGACGGTTTTTGTCGGGTCGCCGGCATGATTCATCGCTTCGCCGGGCGAGCCTGCGAAGTCATGTCAAGGCTTGCCCTCGAGCTTGACCTTCGCTGCTCTACTCGTTGATCCCTGCTCACTTGCTCCTTAAGGTCTGTTTTCCCTAAAGCAGGATGTTGCTGGGGGCCTTTCAGCTTCAGGACAAGCGTTTTGCCTTAATGTAGCGGAAAAAAGCTCCCGTTCCGAGACCGTTGCCGGTCGCCTTCTCGATGATTTCCTCGGCCGAGAGCCGCTGGCCTACACGATAAATATTGGTGCGGAGCCAGGCGAGCAGGCCGCCAAATTCGCCGCGACGGATTTCGTCATCGAGGGGATGCTCGTGCGCGTAAGCTTCCGCAAGCTGCGCCGCATATAGGCTACCCAACGTGTAGGTCGGAAAATACCCGAACATGCCGAGCGACCAATGCACGTCCTGAAGCACGCCTTCGCGGTCAGATTTCGGAGTTGCCCCGATCAATGACGTGCTGCGCTCGTTCCAAACTTGCGGCAGATCGCGAACGGCGAGCGAGCCGGAGATGAGCGCGACCTCCAGCTCGTAGCGCAGCACGATATGGAGATGATAGGAGACCTCGTCCGCCGCCACCCGGTTCACCCCGGGCCGCACCAGATTCACGCTGCGATAGAACGGCTCGGCGTCGAGGCCATCGACCACCTCCGGGAACAACTCCCGCAAACTCGGCAAGGCATAATCCCAAAAGGCACGGGCGCGGCCGACATGGTTTTCCCACAGGCGCGCTTGGGATTCTTGCAAGCCCATGCTGGGAGCCTCGGCAAGCAGCGTGTCGCGGTCCTCTGGATCGAAGCCTTGGTCGTAGAGGCCGTGCCCCCCTTCATGCAGCGCAGCCAACACTGCTTCGGAGACATTCCTCTCATCGACCCTGATGGTCAGGCGCACGTCGTTTAGGCCCGCAAGAAGCGAGAAGGGATGGGTCGAGCGGTCGAGCCGCCCCCGCTCGAAGGCAAAGCCCATTCTCGCGAGCAAGCGCCGGCTGAGCTCCCACTGCCCGGCGTCGGGAAAGGTGCGTCCGTGCAGCACTCCATCGGGGCGCGGATCGGCCCCGCGAACCAGCGGCACCAGAGCATTGCGCACCTCCTCCAGCACGGGATCGAGGCGCGAGCGGCTCATGCCGGGCTCGTGCTCGTCGAGCAGGGCCTCATAAGGATCGTCCTCGCCGGCAAGCGCCTGTGCGCGTTCTCGCACCAGCGCGACCAACCTCTCAAAGGATGGCGCGAACAGAGCATAGGAGCTCTTTTTGCGTGCCTCTTCCCAGGCCCCAAGAGCCTGCGACCTCGCATGGGCGAAGTGGCGCACGAGATCCTCGGGCAACGCCAGAGCTTGGCGCCGCAAACGCCGAAGCAGGAAGAGCTCGCGCGCAAGCCGCTCGTTCCCGTCAGACTGCGCGGCGACCTCCTCCACCAGATCGCCTAGCCGGTCAGACGCCAGCAATTTGTGGCGAATGCCTTCCAGCGTCGCAAGCTGCTGCCCTCGTTCCGCACGTCCCGCAGGCGGCAGTAGAGTTTCCTCGTCCCAACCGAGCAGCGCGATGGTCTGATCGAGATGGCGCAATTCCGAGATTTGCGCGCGCAGCGATTGCTCCAAGTCCTCGGCGCGGCTGATGGGACGTTTGGGGATGCGCAGCTCGGCCGGGACCTCGGCCTCGAGCACCGCAGCAAGCCCCCCGCGCTGGGCGACATTGACCACTTGCTTCTGCGACACCCGGGAGATGGTGCCGAGCCCATTCTCGGTCGCGGCAAAACCCATCACCGCATAGAACGGCTCGCCGAAAACGCGTCCGTCCGGACCGACAACCGGGAACTCGTGCACCGGAAGCCGCGTCGCCGTCTGCACCACCCAGGAATTCTCGGGATCGTCCGCGCTCAGGACCGCCTTCTCTAAAGCTCTCTCCCAGTCGGCTTGCTCGGTCGCAGGACCGATCATGACTCCACTACCGCCATAGGCGCGGTTCGGCTTCAGCACCAGCAGGTCGCGATTAAGGCGCGCATATTCGAGCAGGTCACCTTCCTCCTCGTGGGGCAGCGTCGTGCGCCGATCCGCCAAGAGTCGCGTCCACAACACATGGCGCCGGAACAGTCTGCGGTCGTCTGCGCCGAAATATTGCTCGCCGAGCGCAGGCTCGGTCAGAACCTCGAAGGCGCTCTTGTGATCGAAATCGCCGACGAGCGACGAGACGACGCGGTTCTGCCGGAACAGGAGCCGCATTGCTTCGAGTGGGCGCCCGATCTCCTTCTCGAGAGCTATCAGCTCGCGCAGCTCGTAATCGCGGTAGACGACGTCGATCTTGACGTCCTCGTAGAAGACCTCCTCCCCCTCCGCGCGCAACTCGCGCGGATCGGCGTGGGCGATGGTGAGACCGTGCCGCTCAGACAGGAATTCGCTCAACACCGACTGCTCGGCAGGCCCCTCATGCACGTATTTCGGTTCGACAAAGCAGAGCTGACACGACTCCCGGCCGATGGCGCGGGCGTGATCGATCAACACCTGGACAAACAATTCGCGCTGGTCCCGCGGCAGCTCGACGACGAGGCTCGGGTCGTGCCCAAGCAAGGTCGGCATGACGTCGCGCATGACGAGCTGCTCGGCGATCGGGGCGTAGTGAATTCCGCCTACTCCGGTGAGGTTCGGTTCCATGAAGTGGAGCGAGTCCTGCCAGCCGGCGCCGGTGAAATCGCACACCGCATCGAGCCGGCCATAGATCGAATTGAAGCGCGAGTGCTCCTTCGTCCACGTATCGCGGAACCAGCGCTCCTCGTCGGGCGTGATCGCCACGATTTTCCTGATCCGCTCGTCTTGCAGATAGAGATCGGGCAAGCGCTTCAGCGCCTCGATCAACTGAAGGCAGACGTGATGGACGTAACTGAGCTGCTCCTGCATCACGAGCAGCGGGCGCAGCATCAAGCGGACCGGTTCCTGCACTCCCTCATGCTCGTAGATCATCTCGTTGGCGCGCGCGTCCGCAAGCAGGCGTGCGGCGATCCGCGCGAAGGTCGCATCGCTGACGTGATTTGCGGCGCGCCTGATCCGCGCTTCGAGCGTGGCGCCGGAAAGCCCGAGCGCCTCGGCAGGACTGAGGATCGGCCGCGTCACAGAGGGATGTGTCGTGCTTCTTGGGCGGGTTCGCGAGGTGCTTATTGTGCAGCATCTGTAGCGCCCGGGCGCGCTTGCTCGCAAGCTTCATCGCTTCGCCGGGCGAGCCCGCGAAGTCATATCAAAGCTTGCCCTCGCGCTTGACCCGAGGGAGCTTCCCCTTCGATCGAAGGGGATGACGCGCCGAAAAGCGCAAACCTATGGTTCCGCGATCCTTTGTGAGGACCACGGCGGGCGCCTCTCGGCGCGCCACATGCGCTCAAGTAGGCCAGAGGCCGGTAGCGCATGGTATTTGCGGACGTCTTGTCGGCACCGGGCCCTGCTATTCGTTGCCGGACAAACCGGTCGATCAGCTAGCTCCTAGCAGGACCTCGTAGTGGGTCCGGAGGGAGCTCCGGCACCGCCCGAGCGCTCATGTTGTCTATGAGCCCGCAGGCGCCGCACCTCGTCCCGCGTCACGAACGCCTCATGATGCGCCCTTCAACTGGACGAGGTGATCCGGACCTAAGTGAAGTTTTGGCGCCGGGGATAAGACCCGATCGGGGCGAAGCCCCTCTTCCCAAATTGCAGGCGGTTCCAAGCGGCGTCCTCCTGGACAAAGGACGGGTGCAGCGGTGGAAGGCGACAATTTTGCCCAAGAAATGTCATCATAACACTTGACAGTGATTGAAATGACACGGCCTCGCCCGCATGGTGAGAGGTCAGGCGCATCTCCTAGAAGGTCCGGTCAGAAGTGCAGCCCCTCAGAGCCCAAGCCAGGCAGCTCGCGTCAGAGCCTTCGCATCAGGATATTCCCGCCCTGGCGAAGCGCTTCCTCGAGCCGCTGCGCGGAGAAAATCCTCCCGCGCCGAGGCGGCCAGCCTTCCCAAGACCGACCCTGGTTCCGACAGCGATTGGCTTCCCCCGCCAGCAAGCCCACGCGAAGGTTCAGCCAAACGCGCCCGAGCCGAGGCCGGCCGCGGATCAAGGCAAGCGCGGTCTGAGCAGAAATGCTTGGGTCTCGGCTTTGGTGGTCTTGGCCCTCATTCCATTGACCATGCTCTTCGTTCGGCTGTGGCAGGACATGGTGGCAGCGCACGCAGTTCATGGAACACCTCCTGCTACCAAATCGAGCACACCGAGCCCGCCTGCCCCAACCGCTTTGGCGCAGCCCGAGCAACGCCCGAGTACGTTGGAAGTCGCTCTTTCCTCGCCTGACCGCATCGAGGCCAAGGCCGGCGACGTCATCGAGTTTCCCGTCGCCATTGATGCGACTGACGCGCTCCCAGTGCGCAGCATCATCGCCGTCACTGCGCTCCCCGAGGGCGCCACCTTCTCGCAAGGCCGTCCCTATGGCGTCACTGGTTGGAGCCTCCGCCCCGACGAGATCGCCGACTTGCAATTGCGTCTGCCGGAGCGTGGGGCCGCCTCCAACATGCGCCTCGAGCTCATCGCGGCGGACGGAACCGTACTGGCGCAATCCGAAACACGGCTGAGCATCGCCCCCTCGTCCGCTGACACCGCCGCCGTCGCCGCGAGCGCAAGCAATCCCTTCGAACAGGTCGCGACAGCCGAGACAACCCGATCGATCGACAGCTCGTCGCTCCCGCCACAGCAGAAGCCGGCAGCGTCGGCCGGAGCCGCCCCCACGGTGAAGGTCAACACCGTAAAGGTCGTGACCATACCGGCCCCGCAACCGGCGCGCCCGCATGACGGGGGCTATGCGCTGGGTCCCCCGCCGGAAGAGCCGCGAGCGCCCGCCGAGTGGATGGAGACCAAATCCGCGGTGGACATGCACGCGAAGGCGGAGAAATCCTCAGAGACGGTCAAGGTCGCCGGCAAGGGCCTCAAGCTGCGGGTCATGGCGCGGCATAACAAGTGGGTGCAGGTCACCGATCCCAAAACATCGACGACCGGCTGGATCTATAACCGCTTCCTCACGCCGACCGAGCCCGCCGCGCACTAGCGCGTTTTCGTCGCTGCTTGCAACTTGATCTCTGGCCGTCGTCCCGCCTCACGCACTCACCCTAGCGAAGCGCCCTTCAAGTGGGCCCAACCGGCCCGCATGCGCTGAGTTTGCCAAATTGTGGATGGCCGGGCCAAGCCCGGCCATGACGAGTTGCGAAGGCGTTTCAGCTGCTCAAAGCGGGATGTTGTCGTGCTTCTTGGGCGGGTTGGCGAGGTGCTTGTTGCGCAGCATCTGTAGCGCTCGAGCGATGCGCTTGCGCGTACCGTGCGGCATGATCACCTCGTCGATATAGCCGCGCTCGGCCGCCACGAACGGATTGGCGAAGCGCGCCTGGTATTCGTCGATGCGTTTCTTGATCTTGGCGGGGTCCGCGAGCTCGGCGCGGTAGAGGATCTCGGCTGCGCCCTTGGCCCCCATCACCGCGATCTCGGCCGAGGGCCAGGCATAGTTGATGTCGCCCCTGATGTGCTTCGAGCTCATGACGTCGTAGGCCCCGCCATAGGCTTTCCGCGTGATCACCGTTACCTTCGGCACGGTCGCCTCGGTGAAGGCGAACAGGAGCTTGGCGCCGTGCTTGATCAGCCCGCCATATTCCTGGTCGGTGCCGGGCAGGAAGCCCGGCACATCGACGAAGGTGACGATCGGGATGTTGAAGCAGTCGCAGAAGCGCACGAAGCGCGCGGCTTTCCGCGATGCGTCTGAATCGAGCACCCCGGCGAGCACCATGGGCTGATTGGCGACGATGCCAATGGTGCGCCCTTCCATGCGGGCGAAGCCGATCACGATATTGCGGGCGTAGGCCTCCTGAATCTCGAAGAAGTCGCCCTCGTCGACAACTTTGAGGATCAGCTCCTTGATGTCGTAGGGCTTGTTCGGATTGTTTGGGATGAGCGTGTCGAGCGACGGCTCATCGCGGTCCCACGGATCGCGGGTGGGAAGCTCAGGCACGCCGGAAATATTGCTCGACGGCAGGAAGTCCATCAGCCGGCGCATCTGGAGCAGCGCCTCGACGTCGTTCTCGTAGGCGCCGTCGGCGATCGACGACTTTGTCGTATGGACGATGGCGCCGCCGAGCTGCTCGGCCGTCACATCCTCCTTGGTCACGGTCTTCACCACATCGGGACCGGTGACGAACATGTAGGAGGTGTCCTTCACCATGAAGATGAAGTCGGTCATGGCGGGGGAGTAAACATCGCCGCCGGCGCACGGGCCCATGATCACGCTGATCTGCGGGATCACGCCCGAGGCGAGCACGTTGCGGGTGAACACCTCGCCATAGCCGCCGAGCGCCGCCACGCCCTCCTGGATGCGCGCGCCGCCGGCGTCGAACAGGCCGATGATCGGCGCGCGGTTCTGCAGCGCCATGTCCTGGATCTTGATCATCTTGTTGGCGTGCGCTTCCGAGAGCGAGCCGCCGAACACGGTGAAATCCTTGGCGAACACATAGGTGACGCGGCCATTGATGGTGCCCCAGCCGGTGACCACGCCGTCGCCTGGGACTTTGCTCTGCTCCATGCCGAAATCGATGCAGCGGTGCTCGACATACATGTCGAACTCCTCGAAGGAGCCTTCGTCGAGCAGGAGGTCGAGGCGCTCTCTCGCCGTGAGCTTGCCGCGCTTGTGTTGAGCGTCGATGCGGGCCTGGCCGCCGCCGGCTCGCGCCTTGTCGCGACGGATTTCAAGCTCCTCTAAGACTTCCTTCATCAGCCCGCTCCCAATGACGCAAGGGTGACGGTGAATAGCATGGGGGGGAAGCCGCGCAAATGCCGCCGCTTCCCGGGAACAGGCCGAATCGGGCCGCGATGCCGCATGCGTCACCGCCGCCCATATTCGGCTAAATTGCTGTCAAAATTGGATAATAATCCGCGCCGCAAAGGAAGGGAGCGCCCGATGGGAACACTTCACCTGACGCGGCGCGGGTTCTTGGTTGCCGCCGGAAGCGCCGCTTGTTTAGCTGTGCTCCGACCGAGGATCGCCCGCGCGATGGCTGTGCCGCTCAACGATTTCAAGACGACCATGACAACCATGTTCTGGGTCGGCGAGCAGGCCGACGCCGAGAATGCCTACATCCCCAATCACCAGAGTTACTGGGACAAGGATTGGCTCGCCAGTTTCGGCGGCGTGGATGATCCCTGGCATCGCAACGGCCATTGGCCGGCAGGGTTCGCACCAAAGGAGAACCCGTTCTACGTGGCGCTGCCCTATGGCGAGTTCGCCGAGCAGAACCAGCTGAAGGCCGAGGCGAGCGACATCCCCTGGTATCGCCCCGGGCTCGATCCCCTGCTGAAGAACCGCTGGGTCGAGATCCGCTACAATGGGCGCTCCTGTTACGCGCAATGGCAGGATGTCGGTCCGTGCGGCGAGGACGACTTCGGGTTCGTGTTCGGCGACGCCGACGTGCCGCTCAACACTTTCGACGCCGAGGCCGGGTTGGATCTGTCTCCAGCGGTCTGGCATCACCTCGGCATGACCGACAATGCGCTGACCGAATGGCGTTTCGTGGATCAATCGGAGGTTCCGGAAGGACCCTGGACCGAAATCGTCACCAGGTCCGGCAATAACCGCTGAATTTCAGGCGCGAAGTGTCTCGAACACTCGTGCCGCTGCGTCGAAGTCGCGACGGCGATGGGCGCGGCGGTGCGCGGCCTCGGCATCCTCGCCCCACTGGCTGATCTGGAAGTCCTCATCCACATGGGCTGCCTGCCATGCCTGTTCAGGGGTGAGCCTGCCGCGCAACACCGCAGTCGGAAGTAGGGCTGAGCCGGTGAGCGTGGTCATGACGTGCATTGCAGCGAGGCTGAAGGCGTCGAGTCCCTCCAGCGCGTGTCTGACGCCATCAAGTGAAGCTTTGGGCTGGGCCACATGCACGACGCCTTCGGCAAGGTTGAGGGGCGCATCGAGCGTGGCCTTGGCCCAGGAGAGCACCGGGTCCCAATGCTTGGTCTGCGATGCGACCAACGCTTTCGGCCCCTCGGCACGGTAGCAGAGGAGATCGGAGCCGGCATATTTCAGGATGTCATCGATCACCGTCTGCTCGTGACCTCTAACCCCGTCGATCGCGCTATTGGCGAGCTTGGTGAGCGGCATGGTCGAAGGATCGATGCGCTCCTGTTGCGCACGCCATTCGTCGGCGGCCGCCTCGGCGAGCGCCCGCGTGGGGAAAATAAGATGCGACTTGCCTGGGGTGCGCACCGGCTTGCCGTCGAGCAGAAGCGAGGCCGCCCCGCCCTCCTCATGTTTTATTGTGACGTCCTTGTAGAAGCGCGTGGGAAGATTTGCGGCGCGCGAGACGCCTAAAGCGGCACTTTTGCTCGTGGTTGTCATCTCTCGCGCTCAGCCTTTGCGCGCCTTCGCGCCAGCCGGGCGCTTCGGCACCGCCTCGGCCCTGACAGGCGTGCGCGACTTCACGATCGTGGTGCCTGTGTTGATGACGAGCTGCCAAGTATCGCTGAATCCGAACAACGGCCCCGAGATCGCCCACACCACGATCGTCGCGAGCGCAATGAAAAACGTGACCGGCTGCCCCGTGAACTGAGAGACCGACTGGGCAAAACGCACGAACCAAAGACTACGATCTCGCATAACTATTCCTTATTCCTTCTCGCTGCGCCGCGATCATAACGCTCTACTGGCTGTTTCCGCCTCATTGCCTTCGGCAAAGCCGAGCAGGGCGAAGGCCTTCGCCATGTGCTCAGGCAGAGGCGCAGTGATATCCACGATGCCTTCGCCGGAAGGGTGCGGGAAGCTGATGCGTCGGGCATGCAGGTAAAGCCTGTTGGGGATACCCTCGGGCAAGTTCTTGTCGCCTTGGTATTTGCCGTCGCCGAGAATGGGATGGCCGATGATCGCCATGTGGGCGCGGAGTTGATGCTGGCGTCCAGTCACGGGCTTGAGCGAGACGAAGGCGACCTTCTGCCCTGCCCTGTCCACCACTGCATAATGGGTGACGGCGGAGTGCGCGATGTCCTGTTCGCCCGCGCGCGCTTTACGCACCCGGTCGCCGTCGGGACCGCCTGCCTTGACCAGGGCAGCATCGATCTTGCCTTGGGGCGGCTTCGGCACGCCGTGCACCAGCGCCCAATATATCTTGCGCACCGAGCGCGTCTGGAAGGCGCGGCCGAGCTTTGCCGCGATGGCGCGGCGCTTGGCGATCACCAGCACGCCGGTGGTATCGCGATCGAGCCTGTGCACGAGGCGCGGCCGCGTCTCGGGTCCGTCGCCCAGGCCTTCGAGCAGGCGGTCGACATGGTGCGTCGTCTTGGTGCCGCCCTGCACGGCGATGCCCGACGGCTTGTTGAGCACCAGCAGGTCATCGTCCTCGTAGAGCGTGATGGAGGCGAGAAACGTACGGTCGGCCTTTGACACCGCCTGCGCCGGCGCAGGCGGTGGCGGCGTATCGGGAAGCGGCGGGATGCGCACCGTCTGGCCCGCGGCAAGCCGCGTGCTCGCCTTGGCGCGGCCGCCATCGACCCTCACCTGGCCGGTGCGCAGCAGCTTCTCGAGCCGGCTATGCGGCAGCGAGGCATAGTGCGTCTTGAACCAGCGGTCGAGCCGCATGCCATCTTCGGCGCGGCTCACCACCCTTGTCTCAACTCCCGCCATTGGAGTGCGCGTCCCTTCACTGTCCCCAAAGCATACGCGGTGGCGCAATTTGGCCTGCAATGGGCCTTGATCGGAATAAATTACCGTCTACATTCTGCCTATCAGTGCGAAAGGGGATGGAGTCCCCCTGAACCGCCGCTGCGCTAATGACTCCTACCGCATCTTTGTCATGCGGTGGGAGACTAGGTCCGCAACCCGCCGCAAGGCGGGTTTTGTTTTGCCAGCACCCGCCTCCGCACCTCGCGGGCTTGATGAGGAAGCCAAGGAGGCGACATGACTGGAATTTGGGCTTTGGCAGCGCTGTGGCTCGGCCTTGCGGTGATTGCATCTCTCCTATCGATTTGGCTCAGGGTCTCCACTGCGCTGTCCGAGATCATCGTCGGCACCATCGCGCAGTTGGTCATCGGGACCGCCCTCGGCTCCGTCGTACTCGGCACCGAGGAGACGTGGATCAAAGTTCTTTCGGGCACGGGCGCCATCGTTCTCACTTTTCTCGCTGGCGCCGAGCTCGATCCCCAAGTGTTCAAGCGCAAATGGAAGGAGGCGACCGCAGTCGGCTTCGCCGGATTCTTCTTCCCGTTCTTCGGCTGCGCTGCCGCCGCCTATTTCCTGCTCGGCTGGAACCCGATGGCAAGCTGGCTCGGCGGTGTCGCCCTCTCCACCACGTCGGTCGCCGTCGTCTACGCCGTAATGCTGGAATCCGGATTGAACAAGACCGAATACGGCAAGACCGTGCTCGCCGCGTGCTTCATCAACGATCTCGGCACCGTGCTCGCGCTCGGCTTCATCTTCGCCCCCTTCACGCTGAAGACGCTCATCTTCGCCGCCGTCGCGGTCATGGTATTCGCCATTCTGCCGTGGCTTACGCCGAGATTCTTCAAGCTCTATGGCAACCGGCCGTCGGAGCTCGAGACCAAGTTCCTCCTGCTGTGTCTGTTCGGCCTAGGTGCCCTTGCCGCCTGGGCAGATAGCGAGGCTGTCTTGCCCGCCTACATTATCGGCATGGTGCTCGCCGGCACCGTGGGCCGGGACCAATGCCAGGCTCCGTACCCTGACCTTCGGCTTCCTCACGCCGTTCTATTTCATTCGTGCGGGTTCGTTCGTCTCGATGCCGGCGCTTATCGCTGCTCCGTTCGCCTTCGTGCTCCTGCTCCTGGTCAAGATGTTCACGAAGTTCGTGGGGGTCTTTCCAGTGACCAAGGCGCACAAGACGCCCCAGCAAGAGGCGATGTACACCACGCTGCTGATGTCGACCGGGCTGACCTTCGGAACCATCTCCTCGTTGTTCGGCTTGTCGCACCTCATCATCGACCAGGGGCAGTATTCAATCCTTGTTGCCGGCGTGATCGGTAGCGCCGTCGTTCCGACTCTTATCGCCAACGCCTTCTTCCTGCCGCATCATCTTCTGCCGCAGCCGGCAGGGGACGACGAGGCGCTG
>JBKOWI010000155.1:0-8819 GCA_046724315.1 Pseudomonadota bacterium
AGCGCGTCTACCGCGACGAATAATCAATCGACGGCCGAAAGCGGCGCGGCGACAGTCTCGAGCGACTTGCGCTCGGCATCGACGCCAAACCTGAACACGACGATCGCTGCCGCGGCCATGAGGCTCGCCCCCAGCAAATAGGCTCCGAACAGGCTGACTCGCGAGCCGGTGTCGATCAGCACTCCAAACAGCCAGGGCGCCGCCACGCCGCCAATCCCGGTCCCTACGGCGTAAAAGAAAGCTATGGCGAGCGCGCGAACCTCGAGCGGAAAGGTCTCGCTCACCGTGAGATAGGCAGAGCTCGCGGCAGCGGAGGCAAAGAAAAAGATAACGGTCCAGGCAAACGTCTGCTCTGTGGCGGACAGAAGCCCGGCCGCGAAGAGATAGCCGGTCAGCGCGAGCAGCAGGCCTGAAACCGCGTAGGTCGAGGCGATCATCACGCGCCGGCCGACGGTGTCGAACAGCCGGCCAAGCAAGAGCGGCCCGAGGAAATTGCCCACTGCGAAAGGCAAGATGTACCAGCCGACCTGGTCCGATCTGATGCCGTAGAAGGCGGTGAGGACAAGCGCATAGGTGAAGAAGATCGCATTGTAGAAGAAGGCCTGCGAAGCCATCAGGCAGAGGCCGACCAGCGTGCGCCGCCGATAGGTGACGAACAGCGCCCGCCACACTTCCCGGAGCGAGGTGTGGTCTCGTGCGCGGCAGCGGAACTTGGTAAGTTCTTCGTCGGGCAGATGGTGGCCATCGCGGCGATGACCATCCTCGATCGCGTCGAGGATCGCGTGCGCCTCTTCGGGCCGGCCATGGATCGCAAGCCAGCGCGGCGATTCGGGAATTGAGCTGCGCATAACCAGGATGATGAGGCCCAACACCGCGCCGACGAAGAAGGCGGCCCGCCAGCCGAGATCGGGGGGCAAGAGCGCCGGGTCGAGAAGCACGATGGAAGCGCCCGCGCCGAGCGCGGCGCCTAACCAGAAGCTACCATTGATGACGAGATCGGTATGGCCGCGATAGCGCGCCGGCACGAATTCCTGAATGGCGGAGGCAATCGCCGTGTACTCGCCGCCGATGCCTGCGCCGGTAACGAAGCGGAACAGGGCAAAGCTCGCAAAGTCCCAAGCGAATGCGGTCGAGGCGGTGGCGACGAGGTAAACGCCAAGCGTAATGAAGAACAGGCGCTTGCGACCGAGCCGATCGGTCAGCCAGCCGAACAGGAGCGCTCCGAGCACTGCGCCTGCGAGATAGAAGCTGCTGGCGAGCCCGACCTCGGTATTGGTGAGAGCAAGACTTGGGCTCTCTCTGAGTGCGCCGGCCACTGAGCCAGCGAGAGTCACCTCAAGTCCGTCGAGAATCCAAGTGATCCCGAGTGCAAGGACGATGAGAGTATGGAAGCGCCCCCACGTGAGCCGGTCGAGTCGCGCAGGGATAGTGGTTTCGATCAAGGCTGAGGCTGGCTGTGCCCTCGCGCGTCCGGAAACTCCGGCTTCTGCCTTCGCGGCGCTCTCCTGCATGCGGGAAGAACGACTCGGCGATCAGGCGCGTTCCGGTTGCGCTCGAGGCGCTTTTAGCGCGCGCCTCAAGGTGATGGATGGCGGGGCTCAATCGGAAAGTCGAAGATCGTGTCGGGGTAGGGCTCGGGCTCGAGCGTGAAATGCCACCATTCCATGGGGTAGTTCTTGAAGCCGTGCGCTTGCATGGCCCCGACCAGCAGCGCGCGGTTATTGCGCTCCTCCTCGGTCAGCCCCGGCACGATCGTGTGCGACTTGAGGTCGAAGCAGTCGAAGCTCGTGCCCATGGCAATGCTTCCGTCGGGCGCCTGCGTGGCTTGCGGCGCCGTGCATGGCCGGGGCCTGCCATTTTCGGTCGATGCCTGAGTGTTGATCGTGGCGCCAAGCGGCATCAGTGTCAGGTCCATGGTCGCGCCACGCGAATGGCCCGAGCGGGTGGCGATGTAGTCGGGAAACAACGCGCTCTTCGGCAGGTTGGGGTAGTAGATGACCTTGGCTTCAGGGTCGTCTGGCTTCTTGGCCCACTCGACAAAGGCTGCAACGGCGCGGGCAGGGCGGTAGCAGTCGTAAACCTTGAGCGTGAAGCCTTTGGTGCGCACATCGGCTTGCACCGCTTTCAGCGCTTCGGCCGCCTGCCGCACCAGCACACATTCGGGCGCGTCGTAGCCCTCAACCTTCACGCCCGTGAAGTTATTGGTGCTCGCGTAGCGCATGTCCTTCTCGATGCTGGGATCGACGTCCCGGAGATAGACGAAGTCCTTCGGCATCTCGCCGCTATTAGCAGCCGGAGAAGCCGTCAGAAACGAGCCGAGCGCGACAATGCACGCAATGCTTATGGTATTTGGACCACACGTCATTTCAGTTCCCAAGCTCGAGATAAAAAAACTCCCCGCTGGAGGGCGGGGAGTGGAGAGGTTTGGGGGACTGACATGACTGGCCTCGGCCAGTCGGTGTCGGACCATTAGCAGGGAACTGCCGGCGCTCCTACGGCACTAGCGGTGAAATTACCGGCGTCGCCTCAGCCGCCTGCCCCAACTACACAGGGCCGCCGTAAGCTCGGAATGCTTGTTTACCTCAACTCGCGGGGCGCCACAAGTGAAACCTCCTGTGGCATTTTTGCTACAGTCAACTCAAAAAAACTTCAGAGTTGGGTTAGCTTTTGCGGAAATCCGGCACTGGCCGGAGGTCGCTCTTGGCGATGATCACGTCCTCCAGCGGAGGCTCCAAATGGGGCCGTCCCCGGATGCTGGTCTCGACCACCATGTCTACCGGGCCGCCAATCATGATGAGGTGCTCAACGTCGTCGCGCCTGATGAGGATGAGCTTGCGGAGTTGATCGACTGAAGCCGTTTCGACCACGCCGAGTCTTCGGTCCCGTGATCTCAGAAATCCATGCGAGCTTGTGCCCCCGCCGAAGAAAGTTCTGAACGCCCACACCAGAAGCGCGCCGATGGCGATCACAAAGAGGATAGCGGCGACGGCAAGAATGAGTGTGTTTAGGTCGAGCATCGACGAGGGTTCCTATGCCTCCGGCATTAAAAGGTCATTAGCCACGTCTAGGTACGCGAGGCTTAACGCGCCGCCCCCATTTGTTCGTTCCCGGGCCAAAAGCCTCGAAACCGCATGGGCTTGGCGGCGCATTCGTGACAATCTCTCCGTCAAGTTGATTCGAATCGGGTATTTTGGCGGCTCATGACCGACATCGATGCGCCGATGCGCTACGCTGAGCCAGCTACCGACCGCACCGAGCGCGACGGCAGCGTTGGGCTCGTGGTGTTACTGGCGCTCGCGCTTGCGATCGCAGCGGTGGGTCTTGCCATCGTTTCGCGTGAGATGGCGGAACCTTTCGTCCTCGCCATTCTTGCCGGCCTTGCGGTGATCGGCGTGTTCTGCCTATTCGCGGGTGCTGTCGGCATTCTCCATTTCGGTCCGAGGCAGGCCCGCAACGACGTGACCAAGGCGTTCGTCGATAACCTGCCGCAAGGTGCGCTGATTGCCGACAGCGTTGGCCGTGTGCTTTACGCGAATGAAGCCTATCGCGATTTGCTCGGCCTCGCTCCCGAGGCAGTTGTCCCCGCACCGGATCGCGCTTTTGCCGGCAGTCCGCATCTGGCCGAGGCGATTTTTCGCCTCGCCCGCGCGGCACAGCAAGGCCGCAGCCTGAAAGAGGAGTTCCGCCTGCCGCCGCCCGGCGAGGAGGAGGACGAGGCGGGGGTTGCTCCGCGGTGGTTCCGCATCTCGGTGCAGCCGATGCCGGCCGATCCACGTTCAGGACGCAAGGGTGCTCTCGTTGTGTGGCAACTCGACGAGATCACACAAGACCGTGCGCGCGACGAGGCGAACTTCGCCAAGGTGCAAGCGGCAATCGCTTACCTCGACAGCGCTCCGGCAGGCTTCTTCACTGCCGACGCAGAGGGTAACATCGAATATCTCAACGCCACGCTTGCCCAATGGCTCGGGCTCGATCTGTCGGAAGTGGCGGGACGCCCGCTCATGCTCGAGCGGATCATGTCGCATGACAGCGCGGCGCTAATCGCGCACACCAGCCGCGGCCAGCCGCAGCCGACTACGCGGCGCTTCGAGATCAACCTCATCAAACGCGATGGCACCAGCCTTCCCGTTCGGGTCTTGCACCGGCTGCGCGGAGGATTGGCGCACGCCCTCGTCATCAAACGCGGGCCCGGCCAGGGCGACGAAGCTGGAGCCGCCGAGCTCAGATTTGCCCGGCTGTTCCACTCGGCTCCAATTGCCATCGCCACGCTCGACAGGGAAGGCGCCATCAGCGCCACTAATGCGGCCTTCGCACGGCTGTTCGCGGCTGCCGCCGACGAGGGCCGCAAGGTGAGCCTCGAAGACCTGGTCGAGCCCGAAAGTCACCAGGCGCTAAGACACGCTCTCGATGCTGCGCTTGCACACCAGAGCCTGATCGAGCCGGTAGACATCGCCTTTGCCGGGGGCCGTGAGCGAAGCGGACGTTTATACTTGAGCCCCATCGAGCAGACCGAAAGCGAGAGTGAGGCGGCGATCGCTTACGCCTTTGACACGACCGAGCAGCGCGCGCTCGAGATGCAGATTGCGCAAGGCCAGAAGATGCAGGCCATCGGTCAGCTCGCCGGCGGCATCGCGCATGACTTCAACAATATGCTCACGGCGATCATCGGTTTCTCCGATTTTCTGTTGATGAACCATCGGCCGACCGACCCCGCCTTTCAGGACATCATGAACATCAAGCAGAATGCGAACCGGGCGGCGGGGCTCGTCCGCCAATTGCTCGCCTTCTCGCGCCAACAAACCTTGCGGCCGCAGGTGCTTCAGCTCGGCGACGTGCTCTCCGAGCTCTCCATTCTGCTCAGCAGGCTTCTCGGCGAGAATATCGAGCTCAAGCTCGACCAGGCTTCGGGTTTGTGGCCGGTGAAAGCGGATCTACATCAGTTCGAGCAGGTGATCATCAATCTTGCGGTCAATTCGCGTGATGCCATGCCAGGCGGCGGCAAGCTCACCATCCGCACGGCGAATGTGGACGAGCGAGAATCGCGCGAGCTGGGGTCCCTGCAGATTTTGCCGGGTGAATACGTGCTGATCGAGGTCCGGGATACTGGCTGCGGGATGAGCGAAGAGGTGAAGCAGAAGATCTTCGAGCCGTTCTTCTCGACCAAAGAGGTCGGCCGCGGCACGGGCCTCGGACTTTCCACTGTGTTCGGCATCGTCAAGCAGAGCGGTGGCTATATCCATGTCGAAAGCGAGGAGGGACGCGGCACCGCGATGTGCGTCTACCTTCCGCGCCACCAAGAGGCGCCCGGCGAGGTAGAGCCCAAGCCCGAGCGCCGAGTTGAGAAACCGAAGGATCTGACCGGACGCGGCACGGTGCTGCTCGTCGAGGATGAGGACGCCGTGCGAAGTTTTGCCGCCCGGGCGCTTGGCCAGCGCGGCTATCAGGTGCTGGAGGCGTCAACCGGCACCGAGGCGCTCGACGTATTCGAGAGCCACCAAGGCGACGTCGACCTCGTGCTGAGCGACGTGGTGATGCCTGAGATGGACGGTCCCACGCTGATGGCGAAGCTTCGCCGCGACCGCCCGGACCTCAAGATCATCTTCATCTCGGGCTATGCGGAGGATTCTTTCCGCAAACACCTCGCCGAGAACGAGGACTTCATGTTCCTGCAAAAGCCCTTCGACCTGAAGGAGCTCGCCGCGGCGGTGAAGGCGGCGCTTCAGCGCTGATTGGAGAATTTCTTTTCCATAGGATCTGCCAGGCGGGGCTTCCCATGGCTTGCGTTCGCGTCTAAAGCCGGGGCTAAGTGAACACCTCCATCGGAGCCTGTTACGCGTGCCGGATTACGAGATCGTCCCGCCGGAGGAAGCCGGCAAGCCCACCAGAAGACGCCGCGCCAAGCCGCGCATGCCGGCGCTCACCATCGAGCGCTATGGCGGCCGGCTCATCTATTTCTGGTATGGGCTGCGTTTCGGGGCGCTGATGAAGCTCTTTTGGCGCGGCCGCTTCAGCTTCACGCTGAACTGCATTCCCGACGTATCCGCCCTGTTTCTTTGGGTACCGTGGAACTCGCCGCTCTATTGGATCTCGGAGGCGAAATTCGGCAGGCGCGCACGCGCGCTGAAGCTCGATAAGCCGCCGATCTTCGTCATCGGGCATTGGCGCACTGGGACGACGCTTCTGCACGACCTGTTCTCGGTCGATCCGAACCTTGCCTACCCCACGACCTATGAGTGCTTCTTTCCGCACCACTTCCTTCTGACCGAAGGTACGCTGCCCAGATTGATGAAGGTACTTCTGCCGAAGAAGCGACCGCAGGACGACGTGCCGGTCGGCTTCGACCGGCCACAGGAGGAAGAGTTCGGGATGATGATGCTCGACCAGGGCACGCCCTATAACACGCACGCCTGGCCGCGCTTCGGCCCGGTTGACAGCGACTACCTCGACTTCAAGGGCGTGTCCGAGAAGGACCGGAAGAAATGGGCCGACGCTTATATGTGGCTCTATCGCCGGCTCTATCTCAAGCACGGCGAAAAGCGGCTGGTGATGAAGACGCCGGCCAACGCTGCGCGGCTCAAGCTGCTCACCAAGCTTTTCCCCGACGCGCACTACGTCTATCTCGCGCGCAACCCGCTGCATGTGTTTCCCTCGACGGTCAAGCTCTGGCGCGCGCTCTATTCGACGCAAGGATTGCACAACCCGCCGCGGCTTGACCCATGGCTCGACGACTATGTCCTCGACATGTACGCCCGGCTCACCGAAGCCTATGAGGAGGACCGCCACCTTATTCCCGAGAATCACCTGGTCGAGCTCCGCTACGAGGACTTCGTCAAGGACCCGGTCGCGACCATGCGCGACATCTATGCGAAGCTGGGAATCGAGGGGTTTGCCCAGGCCGAGGGACCGATGCGCGAGTTCCTCGACGAGCGCTCCGAGCACCAGGTCTCGCGCTACGAGTTGCCGAAGTCCCTCAAGCGGAAAGTGATCGTGCGGCTCAAGCCCTATATCGACCGCTTCGGTTATCGCGAGTCGGTCGATGCTGCGCTAGGCGGAGCTTCGACAGCGAAGTCCGAGCCGCAGGCGCGCGAGAAAGAGCCGTCTTAGCCGCACCGCAATTCTCCTTCGTTGTGGAAGGCTTTTCCGCCGCGCATCTCCGCGAACGCAGTTCAGATCATGACGATCGAGCTGGCAACACACGAGCGCATTGCCATTGCTTCACATGCAACCTGGGAGTTAGGCTCTCGCCGCAAGGAGCAGGGGCAATGACCAATATTCTCTTGATCGCCGGAAGATACCAGCTTGGAAACAACGCGGGATTTTCCAGGACGCCCACTATGTTGGCTACGGCCTGGAACTTCCCTTTCGAAAGACCTGGATCGATACGGATGCCAAAGAGATCGGATTCGTTTTCCACACCACCGATGTGGAAACATGGGGCGATTGGAAGGGTCACAGAGTTGCGATTAACGGCCAAGAGATCGGGCGGCTCAAGGATCCGTCCGACACCTACGGTCCTGCCGAAGTCTTCACGATCAAAGTGCCGACAGCGACCTTGGAGAAGATTCTGAGCGGAAAAGACAACTTCGTATTGTCGGTCGAACTGGAGAGGCAGCCTACGCAGTCAGGCTTGTCGGACAAGCTCGTTCTGACCAGAATCGAGACCGACGGAACACTGGCAGCGTCCTTAGGGTCGAAGTAATTCAACCAGGGTGCAGCCAAAGCGACAGCAGTCATGACGCCGCGGCCGAAGTGCGGCGCGTGCCGCCGAGGCAAAATTGTGCTAAAATAAGCGGTTGCATCGGATCCCGCATTCCAACGGGGGAACGGTGTCCAAGACCAATGAGGGAAACATGCGTAAGATCGCGTTCGCGATTGCGGCGGCAGCTCTCCTGCTGTTCGCCGGGTCTTCTGTCTGGAAGGCTGATGCCACGACAGGGGCTGGCACGCTCGGTCTTGCCCGAGCGGCTAAGAATTACTCTCCGATCGATACTGTGGCCTGCCGCTTCGATGCGTTTTGCAGGCCGGGCTACACCATGGTGTGCCGGTTGTTCAACTGCTGGTGCGCCCGTTGTAGCCGTCTTTATCGCTGAGACCCAAGGACCGGCCTGTGCGCCGCGCCACAAGTCCCATGTAAGGCCGCCGCTCGAGGCGGCCTCTTTTCGAGCGGCAAACGCGAGTGGCCAAGAATGAGGCCGCCCCATTGAGGCGGCCTCATAGCGCAAGCAACAGCATCGGGCCGATTAGAACTCGGTCCAAGTGTCGCCGGACCAGTAGCCTCTGCCTTCATGCTCACGGAACGAGTAGTGCTCATTCGGACCCCAGCGCCAGTTGTCCTCGTGAATGGTGATGTGGGCCTTTGGCGGATAATCCAAGCGCTCATGCGAGTGCCCGCAAACATTGCCGCTGCAGGCGATCGCCGCCGCCGCACTGAGTGAAGAGAATGCAAGCATGCTCGCGCCGAGCGCGGCGCTGACGAGAACTGTGCTGAGTGATTTCACTGTTGGTCTCCTTGTTTATGTGACTTTAGCAGGACCAACGGCAGCAGGTGGCCTGGGTTCCTTTTCAAGAATCGAGGATGCGCGCAGCTTTCGCGGCGCCTCTGCGGGAAAAAGAACAATTGCGGAACAGGAACAAAACGTGTACATTCTCCTCGCTGCACCTTCGCGCCTTCTCCCTGCCACGAGCCAAATGGGAGGCTGAACGGAATGCCGGGAGAAGGCGCGGAGCGAAACAGCATCATTTGCGACTCAAAGCGGGCTTGTGAAATAAGGGAGACTCTCCATGTTGAATGTCGCGCTGCGCCTCGTTGAAGGAGCTGA
>JBKOWI010000167.1:0-6641 GCA_046724315.1 Pseudomonadota bacterium
GCAAACAATTCAGAGACACTAAGGATCTCTTAACTCTCGCGCGCCGCACGGCACGGGACACGCGGCTGACACTCGTCGTCGCAGGTCTCATGCTGCTCATTTTGATTGCCATTGTAGCGAGGTTGTTCGTTGAACAAGGGACTCCGTGAGGGGGCTACCTTCAAAAGGGCGAGCGGCTTCGCCGGGCGCCCTTTTTTCCCTTCAGGATCCCGGTCCGGGCCATTTCTTTTTTTGTGTGTTGCGAAGGCGCTACAGCTCTAAGTTTGCAGTCTGATATAAGGCCCGCAGCAATGCGGAACCTTCACGCCCTCGCCGCCATCTAATCGCCTTGCCACAGACAGTTTCAGTAAGCAGGAGGGACCACATGGGGAGGCGTTGGAAGCCATCAATAGCCGACCAGCTTGAGGACGTAGCGAATTCATTACTCGATGCGGCCTATACCGTCGCGGCGATCGCCGAGCAGCTCCGGGAGAACTCAACCCACGGAGTGGAGCGTGACAAAGAGCGTCAAGCTGGGGCGAGGCTCGCGTCTAAACTTCGTAAGAAAGTTGCGGGCGGGCTCGGGTGGATAGTGTCGGCTTTGGCCTGCGCCCCACAATGCCTGACCTGAACTCGCTGGATTCCAGCCTCGGGTTCGGCCCGTGCCCTGGTAATGGCTAAACGTCTATCATGATCGAGGTGCTCTGTTACGCTACGACTTCACGCACACTCGGGAATTGCCGATGTGCAAAGTCATCTTTCCGATCGTCGAAGAGATATTGACCGCTAGTAAATAGCCCGTCCGGGCGGGCCTGGGGCCGTGGAACTTAAATGGTTCAATTTTCCGCGTGGCGGAACCTTTTCCTTGCCGAACGAGTGGTGGATAGAGGCCGGCATGGATCGGTTCAATCGCGGTGAGGACCTGTCCTACTCGGGCAGGGCTCAGCTGACCAGCAAGCTATATCCGCTTATCACAATCGAGCCGCCCCAAATGGGCCAGCGCCTTCTTCGCGGACATGGCGGCTTCACGCAGGACCGGATGGTGAGCGTTCTACAGGACATAGCCCTTCGCCGAGAGATTTGGCCCATCGAAATCATAGAAGACGCAAGTGGGGATTATCGCTATCGGCTGCATAATGGCGGTCACAGGTTCTACGCCTCAATAGCGGCGGGCTTCTCGCTCATTCCGGCGACCCTTGTCGTGCGCTACTAATACTCCTCGCTCGGTAAGCGCGCTTGGACGGAAGCCAACGACAAAGACGCGAGCTCCGGGTGGATCGTCTGGGGGTCACCCGTGCGTAGTTGGCTCGCGATACCTTGCCTTATGGTTTTGTTGTTCGGCTGCACTGCGGCACCCGAGCCCCTATCACCCTACGCCCTGTCCGATGCCGAAGTGACTGCAGTCGTTCGGGGTTTTTATTCATCCGTAAAAGATCTGGACGCTCCCAGTTTCCGCAGCCTCAAAGCCGTTAGAAGCAGTGGCGGTGAGGTGTATGTCTGCGGCGGGATGAGTTCACGAAACGCTGGCGAGCAAATCTTCATCGGAACTTTGTCGGCTGGCCGGTTCGTTCCCGATCGAATCGGCAAGGATCAATATTCTAAAGGCGAAATTCTGGCCAAATGCCAAGAACGCGGCATTCCGATCCAGTAGCAGCGCGCGGGCTTAAGCCTGCCTTGGCTGTATCTGGCTAGATAAAGGCCAGCAAAAGCCCGTGCGCCGGTGCTCCATTAGGTGAAACGATTATGCAGAATGCCACCGAGGGAACGATAAACAGACTACCTACACCGATCAGCAGGTTTACATTTCGCGCGCAAGCTTGGACCGCCGCCAACGACAAGGCGCGTGAGCTGGGGTGGATCGTTTAGACTTCGCGACATGCTCCTCGCCAGCAGCATAGCCCGCGATCTCGCGCGCGTCTGAACACGGCAGCAACGCGGGTTGGCTTCGGCCTACTCGCGGTTCCCTGAGTTTAATGGAAACACCATCCATCTGAGGCGTTAGTACGAATGGCGCGGTGTGTCTTTCCCGCGCAAAGCGCCCGCACAGCGCGAGAGGTCCTGGGCAAGTGTCCCTAAAGGCAGCCCGGGGCTTCATCCTCCTCAATTCCTCACCTGTGCAGCATCCTCAGGACGAGCATCCTGGGGCCGCTTTTTGCTGATTTGAAACTCACTCCATGATCGCACGTTGACAATCTGAAGGGGCGGGTAACAACCCTAGGAGAAGATCATAATGAACTATTTCAAGACCGCTGCTTTGGCTGTTCTCGGCACCGTTGCTTTGACAGCAGGAGCATCCGCCGCTGTGGTTTGCAATGAGGACGGCGATTGCTGGCGCACGAAAGAAAGGCTCACGTATCCGCCTGACGCGCGGGTCCAAATCTACGAAGACGACTATACCCTCGCCCCCAAATACAGGTGGCGGGACGCTCGTGAAGGGCGCGGCTACTATCGTGGCGGCATTTGGATCGGCTTCTAAAGATGACTGGCGTGAGCAACTGAACGGTTGAAACGCCTTTCTTTCATCGGCCTCAGGAACGATGTTCCTGGGGCCGTTTCCACATTAACAGCAACTCACGTCTTCTTTTTCGTTTTGGCTTCGGGCTTGGTCATTGCCTCTCTGCCACCGCAGACATTCGCTGGGGTTCGGAATTTCTTCGCCCACAATCTCACTGCGTCTTTTGACTCAGCTGACGAAAAGTTTCAGGATGACATTAGCAATCTCACGCTCCACGAGGGGCGATCCCGGTATCCTCACCATCTTTACTCATGGAGGGAGAGCAAACACTTAATCGAGCCGATCAAAGACAGACGGTCGAGCTTTCATGGTTCTGCCATGCCGCGTCGATGTCATTCTCCACAGCGATGCGGATAGCATCATTCACATCTCGACGACGCGTTAGACCGTGCTCAACCGAGAGCAAAATTTTGACGTCACCACGCTGGTGCTTCATCACGACAGTTTTGTCGGACGTATTGTTGAGGCGCTTCCCCTTAACCAGCACCGTATATTCGAAGTCATGGTTCTGTGGCTTGGTGGCTTTGCACATCACCACGCCGTTAAGAATTTCCTTGCTCCATGCGAACCTGACGGACTTGAAATTGCGCATTTGCAAATCCTCCCTTCATCTTTCCAGTCATTCTCCCCTCCATGACGGCCAGCTTCCAGCTCGATCCCTAAAGGTGTGACGGCGCCTCCGCGATGGCACTTCTGGCAACATGTCACTCCGGCGGCTTATAACGCCCTTTCGGGTTTCCACTGTTCGAGAAACACTTTGAGGCGCAATGAGCCATTTTAGAGGGGTTTCCATAGAAACTGCTTATTCAGGCTAACGGCCCCTCGGCTCCACCAAATTCCCAAGAAAATCTGGCCAGCGCACAACTCTCCGAAAGACTGCGCTGTGCGAAATGCGGAGGTTCGTTGCAGGCCGCTTCTGCGCTACATTGTCGGACCGGACGGCGGAGAAATCGCGAATGCACAAGACAACGATAGGAGCTGCTGGCCTAGCTCTGCTGGTCACTGCGTCACTAACTTGGGATGTGAATGCGATCACTTTGACCGGAGTCGGGCCCCTCGCTTCGCCTGTTCAAACCGTGGCCTGCTGGTGCGGATGGTTGGGAGGCTCAACGGCAGCACTCAGAGGAGGTCGATCCTACCGATGCTCTTGTGGCCGCGCGAACGCCCTTAGAGCGCCACGACGCATGCCGTGTTCAGCGCATCAGACCAACTTCTATTGCGAATCCAACCTTTGCCACTGGCAAACATGGTCCATGACCTGCATCTGAGGGGTGAGATGACCCGCATAGCAGAATTCATGACGGACGCCGCAGCGGGCATTATCGCAGCCGCTTTCATCTTGTCTCAGCCCCGCTCTGTCGATGGATTCCTCGAGCTTCTGCTTCATAGTGACCTCCCTGCGGGGAGGCGGAGGATATGAACCGCGCATTCAAAGCGGCTATTCAGGCGCCGGGTGCAGTCGGCGAGGGAGAAGGTCTTGGGCGCAACTTTCTTGACTGCATGTGGGCACACCTGCCGTGGTTCGCGATCGTTATGGCGTTGGCAATCGTTGCCATCGTCCTTACCGTTTACACTGCGGTTCTTGTCATAAATCCAGGCGTAGTCCTTTTCACTCAAGCCTTCTGGGCACTTTTTTGGCAAGCTTGGTGGGCGCTTGGTGTGCCGGCCGTAGGCCCGACTAATACGATCGCCACGATCGGACTCATCATCATGTGCATCGTCAATCCCAACTTCTAAGACTTAAAGTCCGTTTCCTGGTTTTCGCGAGGGCGCTGCTACGCGCCCCTGCTGCGTCTCTTCTTTCTCTCAGCCGGCTCAGGCGTTCTGCTGCATTATCGCGCCGCGTCCGTCCTCTCTTTGGTCTTGGAGGCGGAACGCGAGGCCGCAGGCGTGGCGTCGGACAGAGGCTTCGGCCATTGCAAGTTCCCTTCTTCGTCGCGCACGCGAAACAGCAAGCCGACAAACGGGACGAGCAGGATGTCGGGCACAAAGCGCCTCACAAACAGGGCGATGCGGTAGAACCAGCCTGGCACGATGACTTTGTTGCCGCGCTTGAATTTGCGGTATGCGAGGCGCGCGAGTTCCTCCGCGCTCATCACCGGCAGCAGCATGACGTAGCGAGAGTTCTCGGCGCCGGCCTTGGCGTGAAGCCCGGTTGCGGTGGTGCCGGGGGCCAACGCCGAGATGCGAACGCCGGTATACATGGCCTCGTAGGCGAGCGCTCGGGTGAACGAGAGAACGAAGGCCTTGGCCGCAGCATAGGTCGCTTGATAGGGTACCGGCATGAAACCTTCGACCGAAGCGACGTTGAGGACGCCTCCGCCGCGGCGCGCGATCATCCCGGGTAGGAAACGGCGCGTGAGGTCGACCACGGCCCTAACATCGAGATCGACGATCTTGCGAAGCGTCGCCGGATCTTCGTCCTGGAAGAAGCCGGCAGCCATGATCGCCGCGTTGTTGACGAGAATGTCAGCATAGAGGCCGTAGCGCTTGAGCGCCTCCTCGACGCCGGCGCAGCCTTGCGCCGTGCCAAGATCAGTGGTGAACACCTTCACCTCGACCGGATAGGTTGAGCTAAGCTCGCGCGCGGCCTCGGCGAGCCGCGCCTCGTCGCGGGCGACGAGAAGGAGCGCATGACCGTCGCGCGCGAATTCATCGGCGAGTGCCCGTCCGATCCCTTCTGTCGCGCCGGTAACCACCGTGGCGGGCGCTAGCGTCTCGAGCTTTCTGTCGATCTCGTTCATTCTTCGCGTGTCGCTCTCATTAGAGGAACTCCTAGCACAGGCTTGCGATCCGCGTATGTAGCTTCTCGCTGGCCTCTGGAGTGCCGATACACGATGGGAAAGGCCTGGGACGGCCGCGCCAGGCCTAGGCTAGACTAGACATGCGCGCTCCTCGCGCGCGAGCATCGATTGGCTTCCCAAGAAAGCTCCGGCATGTCCGCAAAGCGCCTGTTGCGTCCTTCTTTTTTGCTCCTCGCAAGCCTCCTGCTTGCGCCAAACTTCGCCAACGCGGAGCCGAGCCTTGCCGAAGCAATCAAGAAGCTCGACGCGAAATACCTGAGCGTCCCCGACCTCGCGGCGAAGGACGCCGCCCCGAAGATCGAGGCCGGCGGAGGCGCCGACGATGCGAAACCCGCCGCGCAGGAGATCTCGCAAGGCGGCGTGCAGGCGGCGCTGAGCTATATCGAGGAGAAGGGCGAGGAAGGTGACGTGACGCGCATCCCTGTGGTCACCATCACCGCCGACGGCAGAGTGATTGCGAAGCTTGAAGGAGACAGCACCGGCTTCACCGATTCGCCAGTCAGTGTGCAGATCGCCGAGCTCGACCCAAGCAATTCGCGGCCCGAGGTCGTGGTGTCGTTCTACACCGGCGGCGCGCATTGCTGCTCCGATACCAGCGTTGTCACAAGCAGTGCCGACGGCACGACCTGGACGACGGTCGATGTCGGGGAGTTCGATGGCGGACCGCTGCTTGCGACCGATCTCGACGGCGACGGCCGCTACGAGTTTGCCCCGCGCGACAACGCCTTCCTCTATGCCTTCGCCTGCTATGCCTGCTCGACGGCCCCGCTCGAAGTGCTCGCGGTAGAGAACGGCATGGTCAAGAACGTAACCACAGATCCCCGGTTCAAGCCGGCGCATGAGGGCACCCTCAAATTCATCATCGAGGAGGTGCCGGACAGCGAGGTCAATGGCTTCCTGGCAGGCTATGTTGGCGAGAAGATCCTGCTCGGCGAGGGCAAAGAGGCCTGGGACCTGATGCTCGCCTACTACGACAAGACTTCCGATTGGGGGCTCGAGAGCTGCGATCAGCCCCTCGACGAGAACGGAGAGTGTCCGGGGAAGACCGTTAAGCTCACCTATCCTGAGGCACTCGAACGCATGCTTAAGGAAAATGGTTATAAGGTAGAGAAATAAGCCCGAGCCTCAAGGATTCCGGCCGGAACCCTTGAGGATTGGACGCCGTTGTTGTGAGCCCGGCTTGATCCCGCCGCCGGTCTCCCGCCTTTCTAGGAGTTTCGAGTATGGCACCCCGCGCTTTCTGGACCGGCCATTTGCGGCTCTCGCTCGTCAATATTCCGGTCAAGCTCTACCCGGCCACCACCGCTGAGCGGAGCATCGCCTTCCACCAGATCCATGAGCCT
>JBKOWI010000188.1:0-13378 GCA_046724315.1 Pseudomonadota bacterium
TCCAGTCGCCTTGCGGAACGCCGCTGTGAACGAGCTCGTCTCGCTGAACCCGACCGTCAGGCCGATGTCGGTCACCGAAAAGGCAGGTTTCGCGAGAAGCGTCTTGGCGCGCTCGATCCGCTGGCTCGTGTGATAGCGGTGCGGTGGAACGCCGAGGGACTGCTTGAAGGCGCGGCAGAAATGGTAGGTGCTCAACCCGGCAAGCTCGGCGAGCTTGCCAAGCGGCACAGGCTCGGCAAGGTGCTCCTCGATATAGGACGTCACGATGCGCTGCTGCCAGGCGGCGAGCCCGCCTCTGACCGCAGCCTTGCCTTTGGTGGTGCCTTGGTTGATACGCACGAGCTCGTGCGAAAGCACGGCGCCCAACGCCCGTAGATACGAACAGTCGTCCGGCTGAGGGCCTTCGATCAGCGCCATCACCTTGTGCGCAGTGACAAGTAGCGCGGTGTCCTCGAAGAAAAGGCGAGGCGTAAGAGCCGTCTCCCCGTCGCTTGAAGAGAGCGGCAGCACCTCAGGAGCAATATAGAAGAACGCCATGCGCGCGGGCGTGCGCGGATCATGCCAATCGTAGTACTCGTGACCTGCCGGCACGAAGCTGAACTTCCGCGTAACGTCACGCAGCGTGGACGAGGGAAGGCCCTCGATGGAAGTCTCACCCTCCTTGCGCGCACCGCGCTCGCAGAGAACCAGCATGTGAACCTGCGATCGAGCGCGATAGGCGATCCGCTCGGAGCTTGTGGCCTGCACAATCTCGGCGGTGATGCCGGGCCAGCTCAGCGCTCTGCGCTTCACGCTGTTGGCGGGAGTGATTTCGACGGCAGCGTCCGGTGCCTCAAACTTCTCTTTCTGAACAAAAAGGCTTGGGCGGCCGGCTGACTGGATACGACCAGCCGGGAATTCCGAATGACAATCGACCAAACGCAGATTGGTCTTACGTCGTGCCGTCGGCATATGCCCATCGAAGAACTTGTCCGAGAAAAATGCCGTTGAGAAGGAGCTCATCGCCATGTCGTCACCTTTCGCTATCCCGCTGTTGGATAGAGGATAGGAAGGCGAGGGCCGTTCGCTCCATTCTACGGGGTCAGCAGGAGAGCGGATTGGTTTGAGGCGGCTATACTTAGGTGTACGACACATTGTCCTGCGATATAGCGTCTCGAATCTGCGAACCTCGGAAACTCTGCGATCCGATCGCGGGTATGACAGTGTCGTGACCGCTTTTTTGTGCAGACGTCACTTGGTCACGCCATTGCTCTCGCGGCGGAGGGCGAGGTCGAGGCATTCGATCAGCGTCGCGCTGTCGAACGGTTTATCGAGATAGCAAATGGCGCCGGCTTGCAGCGCTCGAGCGCGTGCTCTTTCTTCAGGGTAGGCGGTAATGAAAATAATTGGAGGGGTGCGACCTTTCTCGCGCAAGCGGCTTTGCAGCTCCAACCCGCTCAGGCGCGGCATGTTCACATCGACTATCAGGCAAGCCGCCTCGTCCAGATAAGGCGAATTCAAGAACTCTTCGGCCGAGGCGAACGTGCGCACGACATGCCCTACCGACCGCAGGAGACATGTCGTCGCCACACGGACAGATTCGTCATCGTCAATGATGCAAACAGTTTGCAATGCCCTAGCCCTGGCTCGCTCGCGCGGCGGCTCTCAGCCAGACCAAAATTCGCGCGTGCTCCTAGGACCAAAGTGGCCCGCAAAGTCGCGAGGGAGAAGACATACTTAAGTTTATCCGAAGGAATCTCGAGTGTTCCCGCCCAGGTTTAACCACCGGCGGGGCGTTTTTCGCGCGAGACACCTAGCACTTCGGCCATCCGCACGAGATCGGCGAGCGAGCGGGCACCCATTTTGCGCATGACATGGCCGCGGTGGATCTTCACGGTGATCTCGCTCACGCCGATCTCGCCGGCTACCTGCTTGTTCATCAGACCAGCGGTGACGAGAGACATGACCTCGCGCTCGCGCGGCGTGAGAGTCTCGAGCTTGGCCTTGAGCTCGGCCACGCCCTTCTCCTCCTCCCGCCGCTTGCGATCGCGTTCGAGCGCATTGGCGACGGCGTCAAGCAGGTCTTGATCGCGAAATGGCTTGGTGAGGAAATCGACGGCGCCTGCCTTCATCGCCCTCACCGACATAGGCACATCGCCATGGGCGGTGATGAAGATGATCGGGATCTTGATGCTGGCCTTGATCAGCTCGTTCTGAAAATCGAGGCCGCTACGCTTCGGCAGTCTGATGTCGAGCACGAGACAGCTTGCGACGTCGGGCAAGGGAGCTTCCAGCATTTCCGGGGCCGAGCCGAAGACCTCGACGCGCAGACCCACAGAGCGAAGGAGACTGCTCAACGCGTCGCGCAAAGAGGGGTCATCATCCACTATCAACACGACTGGATCGTCGGGAGGCGGCGTAGCGCGCGATGTGGCGGAACGGGCCATCACTTGGCGACCTCCTGCCGAGCGCGTTCTTGAGGGGCTCCCGGCTGAGTCTGCACGGTGAATGAAAAAGTCGCGCCGGGTCCGTCATTGGGTGAAGCCCACATCTCCCCGCCATGGGCCTCGATAATCGAGCGGCAGATCGACAACCCCATGCCCATGCCGTTGGGTTTGGTGGTGAAGAAGGCGTTGAACAGCCGATCCATGTTGTCCGGATCGATGCCAGTGCCGGAGTCCTGCACGGCAATCAGCGCCTGATCGGGTTCATGCCGGCGCGAGCGGATCACCAGCTCGCGCGACCGGTCCGTCACGGTACCCATCGCTTCGATGCCGTTCATGATCATGTTGATGATGACCTGCTGTAGCTGAACGCGGTCACCGAATACCGTCGTCAACTTCGGGTCAAGGTCCAACCGCAACCTGACACGATGGTTAAGCACCTCACGCTGCACCAACGCGACCACGTCCTTGATCACGTCGTTGATGTCGAGCGGCATTTTTTGCGGGTCGGTTTTCTTGGTGAGGGCGCGCAAGCGGCGGATCACCTCGCTTGCGCGGTTGCCGTCCCTGATCATACGGGCCACTGCGCTGCGCGCCTCTTCGAGATTTGGAGGCTCATTCCTCAGCCATCTGAGGCACGCCTCGCCATTGGTGATGATGCCGGCAAGCGGCTGGTTCACCTCATGGGCGATCGAAGCGGTCAGCTCGCCGAGCGTGGTGACGCGCGTGACGTGAGCGAGCTCGGATTGCGCCTGTTGCAGCGCCTCTTGGGCATGCTTGGCGGCAGTCACATCCATCAGCGCACCGACATATTCCAGGCGATCACCGGTGTCGCTCGCGGCATGGGCGACGACCTGGATATGCTTGATGCGGCCGTCGGGGAACAGCAATCGATGCTCGACGGTCCAGTTCTGTTTGGCCGCACAAACCTGGTCAAGAAGCCGCTTTAGCCGCCCGCGATCGTCGGGATGGGTGCGCTGCCTCACTAGGTCGAGCGTCGGCGGGATCGTCGGATCGTGTTCGAAAATGCGGAACGCTTCGTCCGACCAACTGATCCTTCCGCTCGCAACATCCCAGCCTAGGCTCCCGGTGTGGCTCAGCGCTTGTGCCTCTGAGAGGTACGACTGGCTCCGCCGCAGAGCATCTTCCGCGTGCTTGCGGTCTTCGATGTCGGTGTTGCTGCCGTACCACTTAACAATAGTTCCGTTTTCGTCGCGAAGCGGCGCGACGCGAGTGAGGAACCAGCGGTAGACGCCATCGGACCGCCGGATGCGCGCCACGTGCTCGTAGGTAATGCCGGTACCGAGGCTCGCGGTACGGATTTTCATCACCGCCGGCAGATCTTCGGGATGATAGGCCTTCTGCCAACCCAATCCTTGCGCTTCGGCGAGGGTGAGACCGGTGTAGTTGAGCCAACCCTTGTTCAGGAAATCAGTCCAGCCATCGGGCCGCATGCTGTAAACGAACGCGGGGATGGTATCGATGATGAGTTGTAGTTCTTCCTCCTGCTGTTGAGCCTTGGCCTCAGCGCGCTTGCGCTCGGTGATATCGTTATTGGTTTCGAGGATGGCGATCGGTCGGTGTGCTGCGTCGCGTTGCACCGACCAGCGGCTTGCCACCACGACCTGACTGTCGTCACGCTTGGTATGCGTGAGCTCGACCTCGAGCCGATCGGCGTGGATCAACGTCGCCTCGAGATCCTCGTGCCCGGCCGGAAACACCGTGCGCAAGAGGTCATGCGAGACCCTGCCGATCGCTTCCTCCCTGGTCCAGCCGTAGAGAAGCTCCGAGCCACGGTTCCAATAGGTGATGACATCGTTCATATCGCGCACGAACACCGAGTCATGGGTGAGATCGAGAAGGCTCGCTTGCTCGCGCAGCACTTTCGCCGCGGCTTGGCTCTTCAGGGCGAGGAAGGTTGTGAGCGCGATCGCGAAGATGCTGACGAGGCACCTGACGAGGGATGGCCCATGGGTGAAGCCATGCTGGAACAGGAAGCTCAGTGCGGTGACGGCGATGCACGCCCCAGAGATGAGCAGCAGCCCGCCACGCTGCACGAAGCGGCCAGCCATCAACACCACGACTGCATAGAGAACCGCGACGGCAAGCCCCAATGGCGTGAACGTATCGATGATGAAGATCGCGACCGCAAAGGCGATGGCGACGGCGGTGAACATCACGCGTGCGGCAAACTCGCGCGAGCGGGAGCTGGGGTCTAGTAAGGCGCTACCGGAGATCATTGCGCCAGCTTCTCCCGCCACGGATAGCGGTCTGTCAACGGTTTCGCGCTCCGGATGCCGTGCTCAGCGCGGTGGATCAGCGCAATTCCTCGACAGGATCAGCAACGGCCGGCAAGCGGTTTGCCGGCCTTGTGTCTATAAAAGGGACCATGAGACGGGGGCGTATAAAAAAGGACATCAATCCATGACCTCCATCGAACATCACTTAGAGGACAATCACCTGTGCCGTTACGCCCCGGCCCTGAGATACTATGAATCCCCGCAAACGCATGAATCGCCGCAACCGCCGGTGCTGCATGACTCGATCGCCAGGCTCCGCGCCTTCTCAATGCTTTTGTGCATGGATGCCGACCTTGCCGACGAGCTGGTCGAGGTCACGCTGTTGCGGTCGAGTGTGGGCGCGGACCCTGCCGCATTCGGCCCCAATCTCTCGACTTGGCTGATCAAGAGGCTGCGCAGCTATTATTACCGCGAATATGCGCGCCGGCCTGCCGTGACGCCGGTGCAAAGGACGAGCGGCGATCAAGCCGATATCCTTGCCGCCCTTGCCAAGCTTCGGGCCGAGCAGCGCGAAGCCCTTATCCTGGTCGATGCCATCCGCATTTCGCTCGGCGAGGCGGGCCGGATCTGCCGGCAGCCGCCGGTCAGGTTCAGGGCCCTGCTCGAGGGCGCGCGGGCCGATCTTGCTCGCCATCTCGAGAGGGAGGGCTCGGAGAGGCTGAATCAGGGCAATGTCTCGCTCAATTTCCTTATGACTGCGTAGCATCACGAGGGTTGGGCCTGTCCCACCTGCGGGCAAAGGGCTGCGTCGATTGAGCGGGTTCGTGCGTTTAAGCGTCAACCCGACCCCGCGATCGGCGCAAAACTCGGCCAGTTGCAGCAAGCGCACGCAAGGCCAATGCGGGCCGAAGACCTACATCTCCGTCGCAAGCGGCCGTCCGGGCAAGGCCACTAATCACACTTGAAGGTGAGAGATGCGACGACTCGATTTTGATGGGATTCGGACGCTGGGATTGTTCACCGTCAGTGTCGCCGTCTTGCTGGCTGGCGCCTATACTTCGGCCGGCGCTGCGACAGAGAGCAATGCCTCAGCTCAGAATGACGCCGTTAGCTGCCCGGGTAAGGATCCGGGTATTACCTTGCCGCCAGGCTTCTGCGCCACCGTCTTTGCCGACAACTTGGGTCACGCCCGGCATTTGACCGTCACCAGCAATGGCGTCGTCTATGTCAACACGTGGAGCGGCCTCTATTACGGCAACGACAAGCCGCCTGCCGGTGGATTCTTGGTTGCGCTCAAGGACACTGACGGGGACGGCAAAGCAGATGTGGTCAGTCGCTTCGGCAAGACAGTGGCGCAGGGCTCCGCCGGCGGAACCGGCATCGCGCTCTATAACGGCGCGCTCTATGCCGAGGTAAACGACCGCATTGTGCGCTACAAGCTGCCGGAGACCGGCGTCGTGCCCACCGATCCGCCCGAAACGATCGTCTCAGGCCTGCCGCTCACCGGCGACCATCCCATGCATCCCTTCGCCATCAACGACAAAGGCGAGATGTTCGTCGATGTCGCGACGGCCACCGATTCCTGCCAGAAGAAAAACCGGATGGCGAAATCTCCGGGCCTCAAGCCCTGCAAGGAGCTCGAAACGCGCGGCGGCATCTGGCGGTACGATGCGAACAAGACGGGGCAGAAATTCTCCCCAGGGGAGCGCTACGCGACTGGCATCCGCAATGCCGACGGCATTTCCGTCGATCCGCAAGATCAGAGCCTCTACGCCACGCAACATGGGCGTGACCAACTCTCGCAGAATTGGCCCAACCTCTACCAGCCGAAGCAGGGCGCTGAGCTCCCGGCAGAGGAGCTTCTCCGCGTCGAGCAGGGCGGAGACTATGGCTGGCCCGAGTGCTACTTCGACGACAAGCAGAACAAGCTCGTCCTTGGTCCTGAATATGGCGGCGACGGCGGCAAGAAGGTCGGCGTTTGCGCTGAGAAGAAGCCACCCATTGCCTCGTTTCCGGCGCACTGGGCGCCTAACGATCTTCTCATCTATCGTGGCGACAGCTTCCCAACGGCGTATAGCGGAGGCGCATTCATTGCTTTCCACGGCTCATGGAACCGAGCCCCGTTCCCGCAAGGCGGCTATAACGTAGTGTTTCAGCCGCTCGCCAGCGGCAAGGCTTCCGCAAACTACGTGGTCTTTGCCGACGGCTTTGCCGGCGCCAAGAAGGAGCCCGGAGAAGCGGCGCATAGGCCTTCTGGCGTCGCCGCGGGGCCGGACGGATCACTCTATATTTCCGACGACCAGAAGGGCCGGATCTGGCGCGTGACATTCCACGGCGATTCCAAGACGACGGGGATCACGGCGGCTCCTTCTCCGACTGCGGTGAATGAAACGACCGGATCGGTCGGAGGCGAGGCCCAGCCGCCGGAAGGCATCCATCCCAATGCGGGCTCCGCAGCTGCCGCCAATCTTCCAACACCGCCGGGGCAGACCAAAGACCAAGTCGCCCTCGGCGCGGAGATCTTCCATGGCCAGAACGGGGCGACCTGCACCGGGTGCCATGGGACCAATGCCAAGGGCACCCCGCTTGGGCCTGATCTGACAGCAAAGCATTGGCTGTGGGGCGACGGCAGCGTGCCGTCGATCGCTCAGACCATCACCAATGGAGTGCCGAATCCCAAAAACTACCGCAGCTCCATGCCGCCCATGGGCGGGGCGCAGCTCACACCAAGCGACGTGTTGGCGCTCGCCGACTATGTCTGGGCGCTCAACAACCAAAACCAAGCAAAGGACTGACGAAAATGCAGAAGCGTAGATTGGGACGCGAAGGACTCGAGGTCTCCGCCATCGGCCTTGGATGCATGGGCATGTCGGAATTCTACGGCCCTCGCGACAACCGGGAGTCGATCGCGACGATCCATCGCGCGCTCGAGCTCGGCATCAATTTTCTCGATACCGCCAATGTCTACGGGCCATTCACCAACGAGGAACTGGTCGGCAAAGCCATCAAGGGCCGGCGCGATCAGGTGGTCATCGCCACGAAGTTCGGCATTGTCCGCGATCCCAACAATCCGTCGGCGCGGGGTGTGAATGGCAGCCCAGACTATGTGCGAAAATCCTGCGAGGGGAGCCTGAAGCGTCTCGGCGTCGACACCATCGACCTTTACTACCAGCACCGCGTCGATCCGGACACGCCGATCGAGGAGACGGTCGGCGCCATGGCGGAGCTCATGAAAGAAGGCAAGGTCCGCTATCTCGGGCTTTCCGAAGCCTCACCCAATACGATCAAGCGCGCCGTCCGGGTCCATCCGATCGCGGCGTTGCAAAGCGAATATTCGTTGTGGACCCGCGATCCCGAGGACGAGGTTCTCCCCACTTGCCGCGAACTCGGCGTCGGCTTTGTCGCTTACAGTCCACTCGGCCGCGGCTTTCTCACCGGCAAGCTCAGGCAAGCCGAGCTCGCTCCCGACGACTTCCGCAGGACGGTGCCGCGCTTCGGGGGCGAGAATTTCGTCCGCAATGCCCAACTTGTCGCTCGCGTCGAGGCGATGGCGAAAGAGAAGAGCTGCAAACCTGCGCAGCTCGCTCTCGCATGGGTCCTCGGGCAAGGCGACGACATCGTGCCAATCCCCGGAACCAAGCGGCGAAACTATCTCGAGGAGAATGTCGGCGCGCTGGCGGTGCAGCTATCGAATGACGACCTCGCGCGGCTCGATGAGTTGATGCCGCAGGGCATCGCCGCGGGGCAACGCTACCCCGAAGAAATGATGAAGGCAGTCAATCGGTAGCTCGACTACGAAGTCTCTCTTCGGTTGCAGTCATAGCTGACCGCTCGGATTCGGCCGCGCGCTTGGCGTTCTTCGTCGCAACCGCTGCCGATTGCCGCAAGCCTGGACCAAATACCGCAACGCACAACCGGCGTTCGCCCCGTGCGTTTCCTATGTCTCAGGACGCAGGCAGCGTTCCTGGGGTCTAAACCCACAAAGGAGCCCGATCATGTCATTGCAGCATCAAGACAAGAGCCGCCAGACCCGTTCCGGCAGGGCGGCAATCGAATTTGCCGAAATAAAGGGCACCGACCTGAAAGTGTCGCGTGTCGGTCTCGGCACCTGGGCCATCGGCGGATGGCTGTGGGGCGGGACCGACGAGGCTGATTCGATCGAGACGATCAGGGCCGCGCTAGCGCTTGGGCTCAATGTCATCGACACGGCGCCGGTCTACGGCTTCGGCCGGTCGGAGGAGATCGTAGGCAAGGCCTTGGCCGACGGCTACCGCGATGGCGCCGTGATCGCCACCAAGGTCGGACTGGAATGGAATGATGGAAAAATCACGCGCAACTCCAGCCGCGACCGCATCATGCGCGAGGTCGAGGACTCTCTTCGTCGGCTGCAGACAGATAGGATCGACGTCTATCAGGTGCATTGGCCCGATCCCAAAGTGCCGATGGCCGAAACCGCAAATGCGATGCGCGATCTGTTCGAGCAGGGGACGATACGCGCGATCGGCGTGAGCAACTTCTCCGTGGCGCAGATGGATGTATTCCGAAAGGTTGCACCCATCCACGTCGTGCAGCCACCCTATAATCTGTTCGAGCGTGCGATCGAGCGCGACGTGCTTCCTTATTGCAAGAAGCACGGCATCGCGACTTTCGGCTATGGCGCGCTGTGCCGAGGGCTTTTGTCTGGCCGCATGCGGGCCGATACGAAGTTCACCGGCGATGATCTCCGCCTGCACGACCCGAAATTCCAGCAGCCGCGCTTTCGGCAGTATCTCGACGCCGTGAAGCAGCTCAATCAGCTCGCTCAAGAGCGATATTCGCGCAGCGTGCTCGACCTTGCCGTGCGGTGGGTGCTCGATCAGGGCATCACCACGGCGCTGTGGGGCGCACGGCGCCCCGACCAGCTCGATCCTGTCGGTGAAGTGATGGGCTGGCATCTCGATAGCTCGGCCAAGGCCGAGATCGAGCAGATCCTGGACGACACCATCACCGATCCCGTCGGCCCCGAGTTCATGGCGCCTGCGGAATATTGATACCTGCACTTCTCACGGCGGGGCACGAGGGACCCGCAGCATCGAAGGCAAAGACTGGAACCCAAGTCATGGGCATCGTCAGATTCGCGCTCAGGTTTCCGCACACGTTCTATGTGCTCGCAGCGCTGATCGTGTTTCTTGGCGTGACGGCGATCCGCGCCATGCCCACCGACATCTTCCCGCAGATCAACATCCCCGTCGTGACGGTGATCTGGCAGTACACCGGGCTGTCGACGCCCGAAATGGAACAGAGAGTCTCGACCTACAGCCAATATTCCATCAGCTCCAATGTCACCGGCATCAAGGACATGGAGTCGCAGACGCTGCAGGGCCTCTCGGTGCAAAAGATCTACTTCCAGCCCGACGTCAATCTCGACCTTGCCATCGCGCAGATCGTCTCCGCCACCAACGCCATCCGCGCATTGATGCCGCCCGGCATCCAGCCGCCCATCATCGTGCAATTCAATGCTTCGAGCGTGCCGGTGCTGCAGTTGAGCCTCACCTCCAACAATCTTAACGAGCAGCAGCTCTACGACTACGGCATCTACCGGCTGCGCCAGCAATTGGCACCAGTGCACGGCGTGACCTTCCCCACGCCGGCCGGCGGAAAGTACCGGCAGATCATGGTCGACATAGACCCGAACAAACTGCTCGCACGCGGGCTGACGCCTAACGACATCGTCAACGCCGTCAATGCCCAGAACCTGACGCTGCCCGCCGGTCAGGTCAAGATCGCCAACACCCAGTACACCGTGCGCACGAACGCCACGCCGGCAAGCATCGCCGATTTGAACAACATTCCGGTCAAATACCAGAACGGGGCGACGGTCTTTCTCAAGGATGTGGGCCAGGTGCGCGACGGATCTGCGGTGCAGCAGAACATCGTGCGCGAGGACGGCGTCCGATCCGTCCTGCTCAGCGTGATCAAGAACGGAAACGCCTCGACGCTCGAAGTGGTGAACGGAGTGCGTAATGTCCTGGACGTTGCCCGCAAGGCGGCGCCTCCCGGCCTCAACATCAACGAGCTATTCGATCAGTCGGTGTTCGTGAAGTCGGCCGTTGCCGGCGTGGTGCGTGAGGGTGCGATCGCGGCCGGGCTGACCGCGCTCATGATCCTCCTGTTTCTCGGCTCGTGGCGGTCGACGCTCATCGTCATGGTGTCGATCCCGCTCGCCATCCTGTCCTCGCTCATCGTGCTGTTCTTCCTCGGCTATACCATCGACACCATGACGCTCGGAGGCTTGGCTCTTGCCGTCGGCATCCTCGTCGACGACTCGACGGTGACCATCGAGAACACGCATCGCCTCCTCACCGAGGAGAAGATGCCGTTGCCGCAAGCCACATTGTTCGGCTCGGCGGGCATCGCTGTGCCGACACTCGTCTCGACTCTCGCCATCTGCTGCGTGTTCACCTCGGTGGCGTTTCTGCAGGGCCCGCCGAAATACCTGTTCACGCCGCTCGGGCTTGCCGTTGTGTTCGCCATGCTCGCCTCTTACGGCCTGTCGCGGACGCTGACGCCGATCACCATCGGCCTTCTGCTCAAGGGTGAGGGGCACGGCGAGGAAAGGGGCCGCGCGCAGTCCTGGTTCGCGCGCTTCAACGCTGCCTTCGAGCGCAACTTCGAACGTATGCGCGAAAGCTATGTCAGCCTGCTCCACTTGCTGCTCAAGCGGAAGATCATCGTGCCAATCGTTGCCGCTCTCGTGCTTGCGCTTGGCGGGGTCATGTTCATGCTGGTGGGTCGGGATTTCTTCCCGCAGATCGACGGCGGCCAGATCCAGCTTCACGTCCGCGCCCCGGCCGGAACCCGCATAGAGACCACCGAAGGCATTTTTCAAGCCGTCGAGGACAAGATCAGGCAGGTGATTCCCGCGAGCGAGCGGCAACGCATTGTCGACAATATTGGCCTGCCGGCGCGCGCCTATAATCTCGCCTTCAGTGACGGCACCACCATCGGCCCCAACGACGGCGTGATCCTGGTCGCGCTCAACGAAGGACACGCTCCGACGGCAGACTATGTGCGGAAGCTCCGCCAGGTGCTCCCGAACGCTTTTCCCGAGGAGACCTTTTATTTACAGGCGGCTGATATCGTCACCCAGATCCTCAATTTCGGCGTCCCGTCGCAGATCGACGTGCGCACCGTGGGCTATGACCGGGCCCACAACCTCGCCATTGCCAAGCAGTTGCGCGACCGCATTGCCGCGATTCCAGGCGTGGCTGACGCCCATATCCAGCAGGAGACGAACGCGCCCTCGTTTTATGTCAACATCGATCGCGTGCGCGCGGCGCAGCTCGGCCTCACTGCCAATGCCGTTGCGTCAAACATCAATGTAAGCTTGAGCTCGTCGGAGCAGGTCTCGCCGAATTTCTGGACCGACCCCGCTTCCGGCATCCCGTACTATATCGCGGTGCAGACGCCTGAGCCGAGGCTCGCCTCGCTGAACAGCCTCGAGAATACCCCTGTCTCGACCGCTCTGGCACCTGCCGGCGATCCCATCCCCGGGCTTCTCAGCAACGTGGCAACGCTCACGCGCACCAGCCTCCCGACCAACAGCAACCAGTCCAACATCCAGCCGGTCTACGACGTCTATGCCAACGTCCAGGATACGGACCTCGGCCGTGTCTCCAACGCCATCAGCAAGGTCGTCGCCGAATTCCAGCCGAAGCTTCAACCCGGCAACTTCATTCAGGTCACGGGGCAGATCGAGAGCATGAACGAGAGCTTCCGTGATCTCGGCATCGGCCTTTTGTTCGCGGCCGTGTTCGTGTTCGCGCTGATGGTGGTGAACTACCAGAATTTCGGCGACCCATTCGTCGTGATTCTCGCCTTGCCAGCCACCTTCTGCGGCATCCTCGTCATGCTGTTCATCACCGGTACTACGCTCAACGTGCCTTCGCTCATGGGCGCGATCATGGCGGTCGGCGTCGCATCGGCGAACTCTATCCTGCTCGTGACCTTCGCCCATGAGCAGCAGCTTGCCGGAAAGACGTCGTTCGAGGCTGCAGTCGATGCCGGCCACACCAGGATCAGGCCAGTGTTGATGACGGCGGCCGCTATGATCGTGGGCATGTTGCCGATGGCGATCGGCGGTGCCGGCGAGGAGCAGAACGCCGCCCTCGCCCGTGCCGTGATCGGCGGACTGTTGTTCGCCACACCGACAACGCTACTCGTCGTCCCCTATCTTTTCGCCATGCTCAGGAGACGTAACGACGGCCAGAAGGCGCATGGCGTCTTTGCGGAGGCTATCTGATGAAAAAGGTGATTCCGGACGACCGCCAGCCGCAGCGTGGCGAGATTGAGCCCGAGATACCGCCCGCGCCCAAGTCAGGGAGAGGCAAGTGGCTTGGCATTGGCGCGCTGCTTGCCCTGCTAGCCGGGCTTGGTCTCGGCGCTTGGGGCTATCGTGAGCAGCATAGGCAAGTTGCTGATGCCGCCGTGCAGCATGAGAACTATGTGCCCAAGCTCCGCGTCGCCACCATCAAGCCGAGCGATCCCACCGTGGTCGTCACGTTGCCTGCCACGACGGCGGCGTTCGCGCAGGCCAACATCTTCGCCCGCGCCAGCGGCTATATCGACAAGCGCAACGTCGATATCGGCGACAACGTGAAGGCCGGCGAGTTGCTTGCGCATATCACCGCACCGGAGATCGAGCATCAAATTCAGCAGGCCCAAGCCTCAATCGGA
>JBKOWI010000214.1:0-13917 GCA_046724315.1 Pseudomonadota bacterium
AAGCGAAAGCTCGGCTGCTCTCTTAGGCCTGCCTACTTTTTCTTGCCGGCAATTGGTTTGGCCGGCCCTTTACGCGTACGCGCATTGGTGTGGGTCCGCTGACCGCGCACCGGTAAACCGCGGCGATGGCGCAAGCCCCGATAGCAGCCGAGGTCCATCAACCGCTTGATGTTCATGGCCACTTCGCGCCGTAGATCGCCTTCGACCACATAGTCGCGGTCGATCACCTCGCGAATCTGACTGATCTCGGATTCGGTGAGCTGGCTTACCCGCCGCTCCGCCGGAATTGAGACCTTCTCGCAGATTTGCCTGGCGAAGGTATCGCCAATGCCATGGATATAAGTTAGCGCTACCTCGACCCGCTTGTTGGTCGGGATATTCACACCTGCAATTCGGGCCACGCAGTCGTCTCCTCGTGCACGCTAACGTGCTGAAACCAAAGCCGGATTACCCAATCTGAACACGACAAAACCGACCGCGGACAGGCTCTACCCCCGGGGACCGGTCAGTCCATTTTTCAATGGTGCGGGGCTTATGTAGCGATTCCGCTTGACAAGGTCAACCGCCGCTATTTACCCGCTTTTTGAACTTGCGCCTCGGCCCGGCCGAGGGCGCGGTCGATCTCCTTTTGTACGGTGGGGATGTCTGCCATGCCGTCAACCGCCCTCACCTTCCCTTGGCACTCGTAGTACTCGATCAGGGGCTCGGTCTGGGCGTGGTAGGCCTTTAGCCTTGCCCGCACCACCTCCTCGTTGTCGTCCTTGCGCCGCACGAACTCGGTCGAGCCGCAGCGGTCGCACACGCCCTTGACCTTGGGCAGCTTGTAAAGATCGTGATAGCCCTCCCCGCAATGGGCACAGGCGAAGCGGCCCGCGATGCGCTCGACCAGGGCATCGTCGTCGACGTCCATAACTATCACTGCATCGAGCGTCTTGCCGCGATCCTTGAGCAGACGGTCGAGAGCCTCGGCTTGGGCTACCGTGCGCGGAAAACCGTCGAAGATGAAGCCTCGACCCCCGGTATCCTCATCGAGGCGCTCAGCGATCAGCTTGATGACGAGATCGTCGGGAACGAGGTGACCGCGCTCCATGATCTCGCCGGCCTTGCGGCCGAGCTCGCTGCCGGCAGCAACCGCGGCTCTCAGCATGTCCCCGGTCGAGAGCTTGGTGAGCGAGCGGGAGTCTTCGAGCAGCTTCGCCTGGGTGCCTTTGCCCGCGCCGGGAGGGCCGAGCAGGACCAGGTTCATCGGTTCCGCCTCGCGCCTCTGAGCCGCGCCCGCTTGATCAGTCCCTCATATTGATGGGCGAGCAGATGGCTCTGGATCTGGGCGACGGTATCCATGGTGACACTCACCACGATGAGGAGCGAGGTGCCGCCGAAATAGAACGGCACGCCGGCATAGGAGATGAGGATCTCCGGAAGGACGCATACGGCGGCGAGATAGATCGCGCCCACCACGGTGATCCTGGTCAGCACGTAGTCGATATATTCCGCAGTGCGTTCGCCAGGCCTGATGCCGGGCAGGAAGCCACCATACTTCTTGAGATTGTCGGCCGTGTCCTTCGGGTTGAATACCACCGCCGTGTAGAAGAAGGCGAAGAACACGATCAGCGCGATGTAGAGAATGATGTGCAGCGGCGCACCACGGCCAAGCATGGCAGTGACAGTGTTCAGCCACTCGGGTCCGCGTCCGGCCGAGAAATTAGCGACCGTGATCGGTAAGAGCAGAAGCGATGAGGCGAAGATCGGCGGGATCACGCCGGCGCTGTTCAACTTCAGCGGCAAATGCGAGGCGTCGCCCTGAAACATGCGGTTGCCGACCTGGCGTTTCGGATATTGCACGAGCAATCGCCGCTGGGCGCGTTCCATGAACACTATCACGCCCACCACGACCACGCACATGACGAGAAGCAGGATGATGAGCGTGGTCGACAGTGCCCCTTGGCGGCCGAGCTCTAGGGTGCCGACCACCGCATGAGGCAATTGCGCCACGATGCCGGCGAAGATGATGAGCGAGATGCCGTTGCCGACGCCTCGCGCCGTGATCTGCTCGCCGAGCCACATTAGGAACACGGTGCCGCCGACGAGCGTGATGGCGGTGGTAATACGGAAGAACCAGCCGGGGTCGAGCACGACATTGCCCGCGCCTTCGAGGCCGATGGCGATGCCGTAGCCCTGCAGTGCGGCAAGAATCACGGTGCCGTAGCGCGTGTATTGATTGATCTGCCGCCGTCCCTGCTCGCCTTCCTTCTTCAGTTGCTCGAGGTGTGGCGAGACGGTGGTCAAGAGCTGGATGATGATGGATGCCGAGATATACGGCATGATATTCAGCGCGAAGATCGCCATGCGCCCGACGGCGCCGCCCGAGAACATATTGAACATGCCGAGGATGCCGGTCTGGTTTTGCCGGAACATTTCGGCGAGCGCTTGCGGGTTGATGCCGGGAATCGGGATGTAGGTGCCGAGCCGGTAGATCAGGAGCGCGCCAAGGGTGAACCAGATGCGCTTCTTGAGCTCGTCAGCCTTGGCAAAGGCCGCGAAGTTGAGATTGGAGACGAGCTGTTCTGCGGCAGAGACCATTTAAACGCTTCTCCCCTTAGCGAGAAACGCGAGAGCCCTAAGGGCCGGCTCACGTCACTCTGACTTTTCCGTCTTAGCGGGCTTCGGCTTGGCCTTCTTGGCCTCGCCCTCATCGGCCTTGGTCTTCTCGCCCGGCTTGGACTTCGCCTTGGCGGCCTTCGGCGCCTCGGCTTCCTCGGCCTGCTCACCCTTCGCCTTCTTGCCGCCCTTGCCTTCGGTCTTGGCGAGAAGTGCAGCCCGCTTTGCGGCGCGCTTGTCAGCCTTGATCTTGTCGGCGGCAGGCTTCTCGCGGCCGGTGATGGATTTGAAGCTCACCGTGCCGCCCTTCGCTTCCACGGCCTTCACCGCGCTCTGCGAGGCGCCGGTGACCTCGAATGCCAGCTTGCCCTTGATTTCGCCCGAGCCAAGCAGGCGCACGCCATCCTTGGGGCGGCGGATGAGACCAGCCTCTCTTAGCGCCTCGACGGTGATCGGCTTCGAGCCGTCGAGCGCGCCGGCATCGATTGCGCCCTGAATCTTGCCGAGATTGAGCTCGTTATATTTCTTGGCGAAGATGTTGTTGAAGCCCCGCTTCGGCAGGCGCCGGTGGAGCGGCATCTGGCCGCCCTCGAAGCCCTTGATGGCGACGCCGGCGCGGGCCTTCTGGCCCTTGGTGCCTTTGCCCGCCGTCTTGCCAAGCCCCGAGCCGATACCGCGCCCGAGCCGCTTCTTGGCACTGGTGGCGCCTGGCCTGTCCCTGATCTCGTTAAGGCGCATTGCGTTCGTTCCTTAAGCCTTCTTCTCGTCATCGATGATGCGGACGAGGTGGCTGACCTTGGCGACCATGCCGCGCACCTGCAGGCTGTCGATCAAGGTGCGCCGCTTGTGCATCTTGTTGAGGCCGAGCCCGATCAGCGTCGCGCGCTGGATATGGGGTCGCCTGATCGGACTCCCAATCTGCTCGACGACGATGGTCTTCCGTTTTCCGTGATCGGCCATCTGACAAACCTTTAAGTGTTAGCTTTAAGCCTCGCCTTGGCCTGCGCTTTCGCCAGCGCCATCCCGCCGCCGCGACACGATCTCGCTCACCTTCTTGCCGCGCCTTGCCGCAACGCCTCGCGGGCTATCCTCGTGGCGCAATGCGTCAAACGTGGCGCGCACCATGTTGTAGGGATTCGAGCTGCCGAGGGACTTCGCTACCACATCCTGGATGCCGAGCGTCTCGAACACGGCGCGCATCGGGCCGCCGGCGATGATACCGGTGCCGGGAGGCGCGGCGCGAAGCACCACGCGACCCGCGCCGTGATGGCCGCTCACGTCGTGATGCAGCGTGCGGCCTTCGCGGAGCGGCACCTTGACCAGGTTGCGCTTGGCAGCTTCGGTCGCCTTGCGGATGGCCTCAGGCACCTCGCGCGCCTTGCCGTGGCCGAATCCGACGCGGCCCTTCTGGTCGCCGACCACAACGAGCGCGGCGAAGCCGAAGCGCCGGCCGCCTTTGACCACCTTGGCCACGCGATTGATATGCACGAGCTTGTCGACAAATTCGCTGTCGCGCTCCTCGCGGTCTCTGCCTTGCGGGCCTCGGCCCCCTTTGCGATCCATGGTCTCGATCCTTTAGAAATTCAGGCCCGCCTCGCGGGCAGCCTCGGCGAGCGCCTTGACGCGCCCATGATAAATATAGCCGCCGCGGTCAAACACCACGTCCTTGACACCGGCTGCAAGCGCCCGCTCCGCCACCAGCTTGCCAACCGCCGTTGCCGCCGCGAGGTCACTGCCCTTGGGCAACGCTCCCTTAAGGTTCTTGTCGAGCGTGGAGGCCGCAGCCACGGTCTTGCCGTCTCGATCGTCGATCACTTGCGCATAAATATGCTTCGAGGAGCGGAACACCGAGAGGCGCGCGCGCCCATTCGCCGCACGCTTCAGCGTGTGACGTACGCGGCGCGAGCGCCGCATAAAGCCTTGGTTCGAAGCGGCCATCGTCGTCGTCCTACTTCTTCTTGCCTTCCTTGCGGAGGATGAACTCGCCCGCATAGCGCACGCCCTTGCCCTTGTAAGGCTCTGGCGGCCTGAACCGTCTGATCTCAGCCGCGACCTGGCCGACCTTCTGCTTGTCGATGCCGGACACCACGATCTCGGTGGGCTTCGGACATTGCACCTGGATTCCTTGCGGAATGGGATAGGTGATGTCGTGGCTATAGCCGAGCTGGAGCTGGAGATTCTGACCCTGCACCGCAGCACGGTAGCCGACGCCAGTGATCTCGAGTCTCTTGGTGAAGCCTTGCGTCACGCCGGCGATGAGGTTGGCGACCAGAGTGCGCGACATGCCCCACATGGCCCGCGCCTCTTTGGTGTCCTCGCGCATAGCGATCTCGATGCCGCCCTTGTCCAGCTTGGCAATAATGTCATCGACGAGAACGTGCTTGAGCTCGCCCTTGGGGCCCTTGACCTTGACCTCCTGGCCGTTCACCGCTGCGGTCACGCCGCCGGGGACTGAAACGGGCTTTTTGCCGATACGCGACATGGCTCTAACCTAGAACACGTTGCACAGGATCTCGCCGCCGACATTCTCGGTGCGGGCGCGTGAATCCGACATAACGCCTTTCGGCGTCGAGAGGATGGCGACGCCAAGCCCGTTGGCGACGGTCGGCAGATCCTTGACCGAGGAATACACACGGCGGCCAGGCGTCGACACCCGCTTGATGTCCTTGATCACCGGCTCACCGTCGAAATATTTGAGCTCGATCTCGAACTCGGAACGCCCGCCCGAATAATCGACGCGCGCATAGCCGCGGATATAGCCCTCCTCTGCCAGCACGTCGAGCACGTGCTCCCTGAGCTTGGACGCAGGCGTCGTGACCTTGGCCTTGTACCGCATCTGCGCGTTGCGGATGCGGGCAAGCATGTCGCCTAATGGATCGTTTATGCTCATCGATGGTCCTTACCAGCTCGACTTGATCATGCCGGGGATGAGCCCCTGGCTCCCGAGCTCACGCAGCGCGATGCGCGACATACGGAGCTTGCGGTAATAGCCGCGGGGCCGGCCGGTGAGATCGCAACGGTTGCGGATGCGGGTCGGCGAGGAGTTGCGCGGCAGCTCGCCGAGCTTGAGCCGCGCGGCGAAGCGCTCCTCGGCGGGAAGCGACCGGTCTGCCGCGATCGCCTTGAGCCGAGTCCGGCGCGTCTTGAATTTCTTCGCAAGGCGGCGCCGCTTGTTGTTGCGCTCGATCATGCTCGTCTTAGCCATTCACGTCCTCCTGTCGCAGCCTTGGGGCCGGCCTTAGCTGCGGAACGGAAAATTCAAGCCTGCGAGAAGCGCGCGGGCCTCGTCGTCGGTGCGCGCCGTCGTGCAGACAATGATGTCCATCCCGAGCACGTCCTCGACCTTGTCGTAGTCGATCTCGGGAAAAATGATGTGCTCCTTGAGCCCGATGGCGTAATTGCCTCTGCCATCGAAGCTTTTTGGGTTCAAACCGCGGAAGTCTCGTACTCGCGGCAGGGCGATGTTCACCAGCCGGTCCACGAACTCGTACATGCGGTTCTGCCTAAGCGTGACCTTGGCGCCGATTGGCATGCCTTCGCGCAATTTGAAGGTCGCGATCGACTTGCGCGCCCGCGTGATCACGGCCTTCTGGCCTGCAATCAGTCCGAGGTCGGCGGCGGCCGCATTCACCTTTTTCGAGTCGCTAACGCCCTCGCCGACGCCCATGTTGAGCACGACCTTGTCGAGCCGCGGCACCTGCATCGGATTGCTGTAGCCGAAATCCTTGGCAAGCTGCTTGGAGAGCACCTCCTTATAGTGCTGCTTGAGGCGGGGGATATAGGCCTGCTCAGCCATCGATGACCTCACCCGAGCGCCTGGCAAAGCGGACCTTGCGCCCGTCCTTCAGAAATTTGTACCCGACGCGCGTCGGCTTCCCGTCCTTGGGATCCTCGAGCGCGAGACTCGAGATGTGGATCGGCGCCTCCTTGGAGATGATGCCGCCCTCTTGCGATGCGGTCTGGCGCTGATGCCGTCTGACCACGGCCACGCCTCTCACGATGGCGCGGTTCTCCTCCGGCAGTACCTTGAGCACCTCGCCCTTCTTGCCCTTGTCCTTGCCGGTGATGACCACGACGTGGTCGCCCTTCTTGATCTTCAGTTTCGGCATCAGAGCACCTCCGGGGCGAGCGACACGATCTTCATGTGCTTCTTCGCCCTCAGCTCGCGGGTGACCGGGCCGAAAATGCGTGTGCCGATCGGCTCGTTTTGCGGATTGACCAGCACCGCCGCATTGCGGTCGAAGCGGATGATCGAGCCATCGGGACGGCGTACGCCCTTGGCCGTGCGCACCACGACCGCCTTCATTACCTGGCCCTTTTTGACGCGGCCACGCGGGATCGCCTCCTTGACGGAGACCACGATGGTGTCGCCGATCGAGGCGTATTTGCGCTTCGACCCGCCGAGTACCTTGATGCATTGGACGCGCCGCGCGCCGGAATTGTCGGCGACGTCTAGATTTGTCTGCATCTGAATCATGGCACTTCGCGCCTTCTAACTCTCGCTTCTCGTTAGCCTGTCGTCCGCGGCAGCACCGTCCACCGCTTCTGCTTGGAGATCGGCGGGCACTCCTCGATCCACACCATCTCGCCCACCTTGAACTCGTTCTTCTCGTCATGGGCGTGATAATTCTTGCTCCGCCGCACCGTCTTTTGCAGCAGCGGGTGCGTGAAGCGCCGGTCGACGCGGACCACCACGGTCTTGTCGTTCTTGTCGCTCACCACGACCCCTTGGAGAACTCGTTTCGGCATCTTGTCCTAACCCTTCGCCTTCTTCGCCTTGGCCTTGGACTTCGCCTTAGGCTTGGCCTTTGACTTCGTCGTCGTCTTTGCCGCCTTGGGCTCTCTCTGCGCCTTCGGCTCCTTTGCTGCCTTAGGCTCTTTTGGAGCCTTGGCTTGGGGCTTCGCTTCGGTCTTAGGCTTCACCCTGACCTCAACCTCACCGGCAGGCCTCTGCCGCGCGACCGTCATGATGCGCGCGATATCGCGTCTGATCTGTCGCACCCGCGCCGTGTTCTCGAGTTGGCCAGAGGCAGCCTGGAAGCGCAGGTTGAACTGCTCCTTCTTGAGCTTCACCAGTTCGTCGGAGAGCTGATCGCTGGTCATTCCATGGACTTGCGCGGCTTTCATCCTGTCAGCCCTCCACGCGCGCAACCACGCGCGTCTTGATCGGGAGCTTAGCCGCGCCGAGTCTCAGCGCCTCTCGCGCTACCGGCTCGGTCACGCCGTCGATCTCGAACATGATGCGGCCGGGCTTGACCCGCGCCACCCAGAACTCCGGCGTGCCCTTTCCCTTGCCCATGCGCACCTCGGTCGGCTTCTTCGACACCGGCACGTCGGGGAACAGCCTGATCCACACCCGGCCCGAGCGTTTCATCTGCCGCGTCATGGCGCGCCGAGCAGCCTCGATCTGCCGCGCGGTGATGCGCGCAGGCTCCTGCGCCTTCAGTCCGAAATTGCCGAAATTGAGCGTGACCGCGCTCGAGGCGGCGCCCTTGATGCGCCCCTTGTGAGCCTTGCGGAACTTCGTTCGCTTCGGTTGCAGCATAATTTAAGCCTTGTCTCTCTAGCTCTGCGCAGGCGCGGGTTCGCGGCGCCCGGTCGAGCGTCCGCCTTCCTGCGCTTCGAGCGCCTTGGTCTCCTGGGCCATGGGGTCGTGCTCCATGATTTCGCCCTTGAAGATCCACACCTTGACGCCGATCACGCCATAGGCCGTGCGGGCAAGCGCCGTGCCGTAATCGATATTGGCGCGCAGCGTATGCAGCGGCACGCGGCCCTCGCGATACCATTCCATGCGCGCAATTTCGGCGCCGCCCAGCCGGCCGCCGCAATTGATGCGGATGCCGAGCGCGCCCATGCGAATGGCCGACTGCACGGCGCGCTTCATGGCGCGACGGAAGGCAACCCGGCGCTCGAGCTGCTGGGCGATGCCCTCAGCGACCAGCGTCGCGTCGATCTCGGGCTTGCGCACCTCGACGATATTGAGATGCACCTCGGAGTCGGTCATCGAGGCAAGCTCGCGGCGGAGCTTCTCGATGTCCGAGCCCTTCTTGCCGATCAGAATACCAGGCCGCGCGGTATGCACGGTCACCCGGCATTTCTTGTGCGGTCGCTCGATTACTACTTTGGAGATGCCGGCCTGCTTGCGCGACTCCAGGATATGATCGCGCATCTTCAGGTCTTCGTGCAGCAGGCGCGCATATTCGCCACGCGACGCATACCAGCGCGAATCCCAGGTGCGGTTTACGCCGAGCCTAAGCCCGATCGGATTGACTTTCTGACCCATCAAGCGGGCTCCTCAACTTGGCGCAGCACCACAGTGATCTGCGCAAACGGTTTCTCGATCCGGGCAGCGCGGCCGCGCGCCCGCGCCCGGATGCGTTTCATCACCAGATTCTTGCCGACATAAGCCTCGGCCACCACCAGCGCGTCGACGTCGAGCGAGTGATTGTTCTCGGCGTTGGCGATCGCCGACTCGAGCGTCTTCTTCACGTCCTTGGCGACGCGCTTGCGCGAGAAGGTAAGATCGGCGAGCGCGCGTTCAACCTTCTTGCCCCTGATCAATTGGGCAAGCAGGTTGAGCTTCTGCGGGCTCACCCGCATGAGCCGCGTCACCGCCCTCGCCTCGTTATCTTTCAGCGCTCGCTCGCGCGCAGGCTTGCCCATGACTCTACTCTTTCGCCGTCGTAGTCCGCTTGGCCTTGCGGTCCGCGGCATGGCCGTAGAAGGTCCGCGTCGGCGCGAACTCTCCGAACTTGTGTCCAATCATGTCCTCGGTGACGAGCACCGGGATGTGCTTGTGGCCGTTATGCACCCCGAAGGTGAGGCCAACGAATTGCGGCAGGATGGTCGAGCGGCGCGACCACATCTTGATAACGGCATTCGAACCTGAGCCGCGCGCCTTCTCGGCCTTCTTGAGCAGATATCCGTCGACGAACGGACCTTTCCAGATCGAGCGTGCCACTTTCCTTATCCCTTCTTCTGATGGCGGCTGCGCAGGATGTATTTGTCGGTCGACCGGTTGTGGCGGGTCTTCTTGCCTTTGGTCGACTTGCCCCACGGAGTCACTGGGTGACGTCCACCGGAGGTGCGGCCCTCGCCGCCGCCATGCGGGTGGTCAATCGGGTTCATGGCAACGCCGCGCACCACGGGCCTCCGCCCTTTCCACCGCACGCGGCCTGCCTTGCCGATCGAGATATTGGAATTATCAGGGTTCGAGACGGCGCCGACGGTCGCCATGCACTCTGCCGGCACCATGCGCGTCTCGCCCGAGTTGAGCCGGAGGATCGCGTAGCCCGCATCGCGGCCGACGAGCTGCACGTAAGTGCCCGCGGCGCGCGCGAGCTGCCCACCTTTACCTTTCTTCATCTCCACGTTGTGGATGATAGTGCCGATCGGCATATTGGCGAGCGGCATGGCGTTGCCGGGCTTGACGTCAACGCGAGCGTCCGCGATCACTGTGTCGCCAGGCGCGAGCCGCTGCGGCGCCAAGATATAAGAGAGCTCGCCGTCCTCGTATTTAATCAGCGCAATGAAGGCGGTTCGGTTCGGGTCATATTCGAGCCGGTCGACCGTTGCCGGCACGCCGAGCTTGTCGCGCTTGAAGTCGACCTTGCGATAGGCGCGCTTATGCCCGCCGCCGCGATGCCACATCGACACACGGCCGGCATTGTTGCGTCCGCCAGTTTTGCGCAGACCTTCGGTGAGCGCTTTGACCGGCTTGCCCTTGTAAAGGTTGCTACGGTCGACAAGCACGAGCTGACGCTGGCTCGGCGTGGTCGGTTTGAATGTCTTGAGCGCCATGGCCGTCAGATCCTCGTCGTCACGTCGATCTTGTCGCCTTCTGCGAGGCGCACGATCGCTTTCTTGACGTCCTGCTGCTTGCCCTTCATGCCGCGGAAGGTTTTGGCCTTGCCCTTGCGAAGAATGGTGTTCACGGCGAGCACTTTGACACCGAACAGCTGCTCGACCGCCGCCTTGATCTCCGGTTTGGTTGCATCACGGCGCACTTTGAACACCACCTGGTTGGATTCCGAGACCGCCGTCGCCTTCTCGGTAATCACCGGCGCGATAATCACGTCGTATGCGGAGAGCGCACTCATTTGAATCGCGCCTCCAGCGCCTCGACCGCCGCTTTGGTCAGCACGAGCTTGTCGTGCCGGAGAATGTCGTAGACGTTGATGCCGGCCACCGGCAGCACATCGACGGCAGGAAGATTGCGTGCCGCGCGGGCGAAAGCCTCCTGCACGCCGGCGCCATCAATGATCAGCACCGAGCCGAAGCCGAGCTTGGCGAAGCGCGATTTGAGCTCCTTGGTCTTGCCGTCCTTAAGCTCGCATTTGTCGATCACGACCAGCGCTTCCGATTTAGCCTTCGACGAGAGGGCATGCTTGAGGGCAAGCGCCCTCACCTTCTTCGGCAAGTCGATGGCGAAATCCCTAGGCTTAGGCCCGAACGCCTTGCCGCCGCCTTTGAAGATCGGCGCCTTCTTGCTGCCGTGACGCGCGCGGCCGGTTCCCTTCTGCCGATACATCTTGGCAGTGGTGGCATTGATCTCCGAGCGATCCTTGACGTGAGTACTGCCGCTCCTGCGCTTGGCGAGCTGGTAGCGCACCATGCGCGCAAGGATGTCGGGCCGCGGCTCGAGCCCGAACACATGGTCGGGGAGATCGACGGTACCCGCCTTCTTGGCGTCGAGAGTGGTAATGTCGGCCTTCATCGCTCCTGGCTCCCACCCTCTGGCTGCTCGGTCGCAGCAGCTTCAGCCCGCTCGGCCTTTGCTTTCTTGGCTTGCTTGGGCGCTTCCCCGGCAGCCTTGCGGAATGCGCCAGGCTTTGGCGCGCTTTTGGGCAACGCACGCTTCACCGCATCGTGAATCGTGACCCAGCCGCCTTTTGCGCCGGGAACCGCACCGCGGATCATGATCAGTCCGCGCTCTGGGTCGGTCTTCACCACACGCAGGTTCTGCGTCGTGACGTTCACGTCGCCCATATGTCCGGCCATCTTCTTGCCCCTGAACACCTTGCCAGGGTCCTGGCGCTGGCCGGTCGAGCCGTGGCTCCTGTGACTGACCGAAACGCCGTGCGAGGCACGCAGACCGCCGAAGTTGTGGCGCTTCATGACGCCGGCAAAGCCTTTGCCGATGGTCGTGCCCGACACGTCGACATATTGTCCCTCGACGAAATGGTCAGCGGTGATCTCGGCGCCCACCTCGATCAAATTGTCGGGGCTCACGCGGAACTCTGCGAGTTTCCGCTTGGGCTCGACATTGGCAACGGCGAAAGCTCCGCGCGCCGCGCGCGTCAGCCGCTTCACCTTGGGCCTGCCGGCGCCGAGCTGAACCGCTGTGTAGCCGTTCTTCTCCTCGGTGCGCTGGCCGACAACCTGGCAATTGTCGAGGCGCAGCACCGTCACCGGGATGTGCTCGCCGGCATCGGTGAAGATCCTGGTCATGCCGACCTTTTGCGCGATGACACCTGATCGCATCGGTCTTGTTCCTTGCCTCGTCTTTCGGCCTTGCCGCTTTACAGCTTGATCTCTACGTCGACGCCTGCGGCGAGGTCGAGCTTCATCAGCGCATCGACCGTCTGGGGCGTGGGATCGACGATGTCGAGCAGGCGCTTATGCGTCCGCATCTCGAACTGCTCGCGGCTCTTTTTGTCGATATGGGGAGAACGGTTCACGGTGAACTTCTCGATGCGCGTGGGCAGCGGAATGGGCCCGCGCACCTCGGCACCCGTTCGTTTTGCCGTGTTCACGATCTCCTTGGTCGACGCATCGAGGATGCGATGGTCGAAAGCCTTGAGCCTGATTCTGATGGTCTGGCTTTGCATCTCGATGGCCTCAAATTCGAGGAGCGCGCCGCTCGGCAGCGCGCTCCTTAGCCTCCCTTATTCGATGATCGACGCTACGACGCCGGCACCGACAGTGCGGCCGCCCTCGCGAATGGCGAAGCGGAGTTTCTCCTCCATGGCGATCGGCACGATGAGCTCGACTGTCATGGCGATGTTGTCGCCCGGCATTACCATCTCGGTCCCTTCCGGCAGATGCACGACGCCGGTCACGTCGGTGGTGCGGAAGTAGAACTGGGGACGGTAGTTGCCGAAGAACGGCGTATGACGTCCGCCCTCCTCCTTGGTGAGGATGTAGGCCTCGGCCTTGAACTTGGTGTGCGGCGTCACCGAGCCAGGCTTCGCCAACACCTGACCGCGCTCCACCGCCTCGCGGTCGACGCCGCGGAGCAGGCAGCCGACATTGTCGCCGGCCTCGCCTTGGTCGAGCAGCTTGCGGAACATCTCGACGCCGGTCACGACGGTCTTGGTCGTGGGTTTGATGCCGACGATCTCGACCTCTTCGCCGACCTTGATCACGCCGCGCTCGATGCGGCCGGTAACCACGGTGCCGCGGCCGGAGATCGAGAACACGTCCTCGATCGGCATGAGGAACGGCTTGTCCTTCGGCCGATCCGGTTGCGGGATGTACTCGTCCACAGCGTTCATCAGGTTCTCGATCGACGTCTTGCCGACCGCCTCGTCCTTGCCTTCGAGCGCCGCGAGTGCCGAGCCCTGGACGATCGGAATTTCGTCGCCGGGGAACTCGTATTTGGAGAGCAGCTCACGCACCTCGAGCTCGACGAGGTCGAGCAACTCGGGGTCGTCGACCATGTCGACCTTGTTGAGATAGACGACGAGCGCCGGCACGCCCACTTGGCGGGCGAGCAGAATGTGCTCGCGGGTCTGCGGCATGGGGCCATCGGCGGCCGAGACCACGAGGATGGCGCCGTCCATCTGGGCGGCACCGGTGATCATGTTCTTCACGTAGTCGGCGTGGCCCGGGCAATCCACGTGAGCGTAGTGCCGCTTGCCGGTCTCGTACTCCACATGCGCGGTCGAAATGGTGATGCCGCGCGCCTTCTCTTCGGGCGCCTTGTCGATCTCGTCATAGGCGGTGAACTTGGCACCGCCCTTCTCGGCCAACACCTTGGTGATCGCGGCCGTCAGCGTCGTCTTGCCGTGATCGACATGACCGATGGTCCCGATGTTGCAATGCGGCTTTGTCCGCTGAAATTTTTCCTTAGCCATCCTGGCTCTCCATCCTTCAACACTAGAAACAAACTTGGCTCCGAAGGTCCTGCTGACCCTAAGAGCCTAGGCAAATTTCGCTTGCACCTCTTCAGCCACCGCCTGCGGTACTTGCGCATAATGGTCGAACTGCATGGTGAACTGCGCGCGGCCCTGGCTCATCGAGCGGAGCGTGTTCACGTAGCCGAACATATTGGCGAGCGGCACCATGGCGCTGATCACCGCGGCATTGCCGCGGCTC